>NZ_WBKL01000216.1:0-56140 GCF_015714705.1 Nostoc sp. NZL
GGAGCAGGGGGCAGGGGGCAGGGGAGGATTTAAGATTCGACTGCAATCAAGGGTTTCAAGCCCCTACATTTCCCTATATTTATTGATGTATGGGGTTCTTCCCCCTGCTCCCTGCTCCCTGCCCCTTTTCCTCCCTTTGCCAGGTAATGAGGAATTAGACTATCTCTGCTTTGGCTAGAAACTCTTCACCCAACTTTTCTTGACGTTTGCGCTTGCCGATCGCAGCAGTTGCACCTACACTAGCAAGTGCTAATAAGCCAAATATTGAAGTAGGTTCGGGGACTCTTTCTCTAACGACACCATCCACCCGAACAACCGACCCAAGTTCTGGGCCAACACCGCGCTTGGTGATGTATATATTTCCGTCAGGGCCAATATCGATTCCAGCAGACGATTCCAGCCCTTCACCGGCAGCAACCAGCGTTGTGCGAGTTAAATCTGGAGCAACTTGGATCAAAGAACCGGGAAGGAACCGCAAGTCACCCTGTAATTGAGACTCGTCGCCGAACTGCAAGACTAGTAAATTTCCTTGTTCATCAAAGGTTAAGTCAGTTATTTGTGTAAACCCATCCAGAAAAACCTCTGGGTTGCCATCTTCGCCGATGCGGAAGATCCGCGATTCACCTTCTGGATATGGAAAACCTGAATATTCAGCAACGTACAAGGCTCCATCGGGGCCAATTGTGCCACCTGTCGGTACTGATTGAATTGCGATGTTTCCTCCTGGAAGTACCTCTACTAACCCTGGAGGTAGTTCTTGTCCTGGTGGAAGGGGTGGTAATGTTGAGGCACTAAGGACTTTCTTGGGAATTGCAATTGCCTCAGACTCACTTCCGTCTAGTTTGATTTTGTAGGCGGTGTTTCCACCCCCATCAACCACATAAGCAGTATCACCACTAACGGTCAAATCAAAGGGATTGGTAACTACATCCCCACCGTCTGGGTTATTAGTAATTTCATACTTGCCGAAGTCGAAAATACTGTCCAGTTTGCCAGTATCCAAGTCAACTTTGAAAAGTTGTGCTAAAAGCGGGGTATTTAGTACTTTATCTGGTGTGGATGGCGGGAAAGTAACAAGTTGCTGCTCTGGGATGGGGAAATTAGCACCAAGGTTAAGTGATTCTAGATCACGATTTCCTGGATAACCAGCAAACCCAGTTAGAAGATAAGCATTCCCCTGAGAGTCGAATTGTACGTCTTGAATACCAGCGCCTTGGTTGCCACTGGGTTGTTCTGCTATAGATTGAAAGTTAGTGAGGATGCGCTGTGGCTGACCACCTGGTGTAACTTTGACCAGGGAACCACTATTACCAGCACAGATAGGCTGAAACAGCGTACTCGGAGATGGTTGGCAATTTCCGTTACCTCCGATACCTGGTTCTGCTACGTAAAGTGTTCCGTCAGGGCCAAAGCTAACACCCCGTGCATTACTAATTCCATCGACAATCGTCGTTAGTGTTGCAGCTTGTACAGATGGTGTTCCACAAATAGCAGCAAAACAAAATGTTACAGATGTAAGAACAAATGACTTGAGTTTCATACCTTTAGACATTGAGAATTAAATAATTTGTTTGTGGAAACTTTTATCAAGGAAGGAGTCAACGCTCTCTTCTTGTGCAGCCAAGCAATGCCCAAAACGCCGATCGCAAATACGCCTAAAGCAGAATCGGGTTCAGGGACAGATTTGGTATTTTCAATTCTGAGAACTTGTCCTTGTCCTGGGCGATCGCCTCGGTTTGTGACGTATACTGCACCGTCAGAACCAATAGTTAGGGCGCTAGGCGACTCTAATCCATTGCCACTCAGAAGAGTTGTGCGTGTCCCATCGGTAGCTATTTTGATTACAGAACCATCAAAATTCCCCTTCCAGGCTGACTGATTGGCGTACTGCAAAGCATACAAATTGCCCTCAGTATCAAATTCCAAGTCTGTGAGTTGGGTAAAACCATCGGCGAAGACTGATGGCTTGCCATCAGCGCCAACTCGATAGATTTTTGCTCCACCTTCAGGGAAGGGAAAACCTGTAAATTGGCTGACATAATAAGCACCATCAAGCCCTTTTGCCACACTTGAGGGGACTGCTTGAGCTGCAAACTGCGATTGAGGTGGTTCACCTTGAGATGGCACCTGTGACGGTTCATTTGATGGAGTACCAGAAGGTGGAAAGACTGGATTAGTCAATATGTCTTGGGGAAACGCAACTATCGCCTGCACATTATTATTTTCAGTATTAGCACTTAGTAAGGCGTTTGCACCTGCATCAACCGCAACTAAGTTATTGCCATCTATTACAAAACCCAAGGGATTGCTACTGACATCACCACCATCGGGATTGTTGGCGAGTTCATAGTTAGCTATATCAGCAACACTCGTCCAGGAATTGGTATTAAAGTCTGGAGCGATGATTTTACCGAGGTCAGTGTAACCTAAATTGCGATCGCGAAAGGCTGGATTAGCTCCATACCCAATCAGAACATAAGGTTTACCTTTAGCATCAAATTGGATATCACGAGGGCCACCGGCTCCAGTACCATTTGGTAATGCTAAGGAAGGAAGTCCTGTAAGTATTCGCTCGGTCTTACCATTCTCAATTTTGGTAACTGCGCCACTTGTGCCATAGCATAAAGCATCGCCTTGACCACTTGCTGGTGGAACACAAGCTCCACTTCCCCCTATTCCCGCCTCTGTAACATAGAGATTACCATCAGGGCCAAAGCTCAAACCACCGGCATTATATAGACCATCAGCGATTACCGAAAATGATGCAGCTGAGGCAGCTTTCATTCCAGAAAAAGCGGTAACACAAAAGGTGAGGCAAGTAATAGTAAGTTGTTTGAGTTTCATGGTATGTCCTTTGTCATTTGTCCATTGCCCATTGTCCTTTGTTAGTTGACTAATAATCAATGACCAATGACTAATGACCAATGACTAATGACTAGTGACTAATGGTTCTTGATTTTTTGGCAAATAGCTCATTCCCCGATCAAATGATTTGAGATTGCCAGCTTTGGCTTCGAGCAAACGTTTAATGTTCATGCTCTCAGCCCCAAAGTCTTCAATCTGAAGTTTGCCGTGGGTTACAGTTCCATCTGTTTTCCAGAATGTGATTCTATGCAAGATAAAACCAGATGCTTCTGGATCAGCAAAAGCATAAGCAGTGGGGATAAGTAACGCTACAGAACGCTGATAATATTCGTAATCTGGATAAAAGTGTTCTTGTTCAAGCAAGTAGTATTTACTTAGACTATGAACTCGTACAGAAACTTTTACCTTCTGGTCATATTCATCTTTGAATTCACCTGACTCAGATGTAATCTCACCATTTGGTCGCAGTAAATGTGCCCACTCATCTATGTTTTGTAAATCCTTTAAGTATTCAATGCCGATTTCAATAGGGGCATCAACATAAATGGTGTCTGTATCGATAAAGTGGCGACCTTTTGCTGCTGCGGTTAGACCAGCCTTCCGTTCCAAATTACCTTTGAGAGAACGACATTCGGAAGTGTGGACTGTATGAATTCCCTGCATAATCATCTGAGTCTGCCGTTTTGGATCGACAAAGCTCAACCAGTGAAAGTACACACCTTTCTCATCTGTCCCCGGCTCAATGTAGTCGGTAGGAAACAGCAAAACAGGGTAAACCTGAAAATATTTCTGATACTCTAAACCACAGTGCCACTCAATGCCGTAGAAAAGCGGGTTTTCTAGTTTTTTAACGTGATAATAGAGATTTTTGTGATAACCAGATGCAGTTCCGAGCCAGGTATCTTCGTCAATTTGCTCCTTCATCCGGCTATAAAGCGTCCATTCGTCTAAATTCTTTAAACTACAAAGGTAGTTAAAGGCGCTCTCTGGTGAAGTAGCAATGTAAGCTGATGTTGCAAAGGTATTCTTTTCCACTTTTTACTCCTTAAGATAATAACAATTAAGCTGCGATCGCTTTATTCTTGCTTCGTTTCCCATTCTGAATCCGGTCTTCTGCCAATCGTTTGGCGGCATCGTTGGTAGTAACTCCCTGCTGTTTAGCAATATCAAAAATTGCTAATAGGGTGTCATAAATGTTATGCACTTGCTTGAAAGCTTTTTCTTCGTCATAACCAATCATTTCGTTGTAAACATTGATTAGCCCTCCGGCGTTAATTACATAATCAGGGCTATAAAGAATTCCTTTTTTTGTAAGCATTTGGCTATGGAGTTGCTCATTCTCCAATTGATTATTAGCTGCACCAGCAATAATAGAAGCTTGTAGAAAAGGAATTGTATGACTATTAAGAATTCCTCCTAAGGCACAAGGAGAAAATATATCTACATCAAGGGAGTAAATTTCGGTTGGTTCGACAACAGTTGCCCCAAAAAGCCGTTTTGCTTCTTCCGCTTTGGCTGGATCTACATCGCTAACAAAAAGCTTGACATCATGTTCGTGTAAGTGACGGCAGAGGTTTTTCCCTACATTTCCTAAGCCTTGAACTGCAACTTTCATGCCATCAAGTCTTTTGCTCTGCCAACGAGACTCTACAGCAGCTTTAATTCCGAGAAAAACTCCTAATGATGTTATGGGAGCAGGCCCACCAGATTTTTCTGATACCCCAACAACATGTTTAGTTTCTTGACTGATTGTGCGTACATCGTCAGGAGTAATATTGACATCTTGTCCGGTAATAAAACGTCCATTCAGACTATCAACAAAACGTCCATAAGCTCTCAACAGATCATCTGTTTTATTTTCAGGATTAGCAATAATGACTGCCTTTCCACCACCAGCCGGAATGTTTGCACAGGCAGCTTTATAGGTCATCCCTCGACTCAAACGAAGCGCATCTTTTAAAGCAGCTTCTTCGTTGACATAAGGCAAGATTCTTGTAGCTCCCATCGCTGGGCCCAAAGTCGTGTCATGGATAGCAATAATTGCCTTAATTTCGGGATTTTTCCCATGACAAAAGAGAACTTGTTCGTGACCCATTTCTCTAACAGTTTCAAATAGCAGCATCTTGACCTCTTGATATTGTTTGGGATTGGTTAGAGAAAGTAATTACTATTACAGAATGTAAAGATATAGACACAAAACTACTCTCGAATATTAAGATTAGATGGAGTTAAGAAAAGACTTAAGGCTCAAAAGTCAAAAATTTGAAATTCCAGTTTTTCGGGTGTAGTTTTTGACTGGAATAAAGTTTTTACTGCTTCTAAGGAATCCTTGATCTTTTGTTGAATGGACTAATCCAAACTGCGTTGTAAATTCCGCTTTCTTAGAGTGTCTTAGTGTCTATAACAATTGAGTGAGATTGCCAGCTTTTAAAATCAAACCATTGGAAATGAAACTTGCTTGGCTGAATTTTGAGCCGGACTTGATTTAACTCCTTGTGCAGCCAAACTTTTATTGCGTCCACCAGAGGGTGCTGGTCGATCAGCGTCAATCACTACATCAATGAGAAAAGGAACAGTTGATGCGATCGCTTGTTCTAATGCTGCTTCGATATCTGATTCTCTGACGACTACGATCGCTTCTGCTCCCATCCCACGAGCAATCATGGCGAAGTTTGTGGGTGGAATTGTTGCATCTGCGCCCTTTAATCCCAAGATTTTCATGCCTTGATGGCACATGTTGTAACGCGCATCGTTGAGTACAATCCAGATGGCGGGAATTTTGTACTTCACAGCTGTGCTGATTTCGTTATTCATCAGCATTGCTCCATCGCCGACAATCCCTACAGCCTTGCTATTGTTCGCCAGCGCTGCACCCAATACTCCTGTGACGGCGTGACCCATTGCGCCGACTCCGGTGCTGACTCGGTAACGATTGGCTTCGGAAAATTGGAGTAGATGAGTTGACCAAGTAAACGAGTTACCGCACTCCGCCATGACTATGGCATCGGTATCCTCAACAATTATCTTTTGAATTGCTGCCATCAATACTTCTGGCCGCACTGGATAATCTACGTCTGAAGCCGGTTCAATTGCTTTGTGTTCTGGACGAGGTAGCGGCAAAGTTGTGGAATCAGGTGCATCTGGTAATTGCTGCAACAACTCTTCCACAAAAGCTTTGATGTCAGACCGAACTCCAAAAGTTTCAACATGTTGATAGGCTACACCTGGCACTTCCGGGTCAATATCTACATGGACAAAACCTCCTTTTGGAACTAACGCCGAACTCCAGAAGGAAGTTGGTTCACCAAGGCGGGTTCCTAATACGAGTGTGCGTAGTGGAGGTTGCTGTTCCATATATGTCAATACGGAAGCATGACCACCTAAACCTGTAACACCGACAAACTGGGGATGATCTTCAGGGAAGATACCTTTACCACGGGGTGAGCACATGACGGCTGCTCCGGTTTTTTCAGCGAGTTCAAGGATTTCCTCTGCTGCGTCACGCGCACCGAAACCAACCCAGATAGCAAAGGGGCCAGATGATAATAACTCTACAGATTTTGCGATCGCTTCTTTAGAAGCAGTCATCGGAAACGGAGGAACATCTAGTTGAGGCAAGGATATATTCTCAACTAAGCTTGTCTGCACTGCGGTGGGAATACTCAAATGGGCAACAAATCCGCCTGGTTGCGCCATAGCCAAAGCAAGTTTGCGGAAAATCTGCGGTAGTTGAGCCGCAGATTCAATGGTGATTGCATAGTTGAATAGCGCTCCTGGGGTAAAAATTCCCCCACTGGGCAATGTATAAGTGCTGGTTTCTTGAATTGCCCAACGTCCACGCTGCGGTGCTGAGGTGCAAGCCGACAGCAAAATCACCTTTGCACCTTCACCACGAGCCGCAAATAATCCGGTGAGAGCGTTAGTGATCCCCGGCCCTGCTGTGGTAAAAACGACAGCAGGACGACTATTGGCAAAGTATGCCTCAGTCGCTGCAAATGCTGCTCCGGCTTCATGGCGGAAGTTCAATACCTCGATGCTGCTATTGGATAGCGCACCCCAAAGGCTGGCCATCGCACCACCTGCGACACCAAAAGCGTAGTTTACTCCCAAACTTACCAACATTTGAGCGATCGCATCGGCAACTGAGAGCGTTGGGGGTGTTTCGTCGTTTAAAAATGGCTGAATTCCCCCGTTATTCTCCGATTCATCAAGCTGACGCGAAACGTCAGACACTGATTCTACATATCTGTTTGCTGGAAATTCCCTGTATGGCTCAGTGGTGATTAGAGGAGAGTTTGAACCAGTATAGTTTTGACTCATGGTTTCACGTAATTACATAAAGTTATACAAAAGCTTTCAGTTTACAATCACAGCAATCGCAATATTTTATACGGGCGACTCTGTTGCTTTTACAGCTATGACCTAGCCTGGTCGATTGTAGAAACGGTTAATCGCTGTTGATTGATGCTTGTGAGCGCACTACCAAAAATTTTTACCAAAAGCATACAGCAATCAAGACTGTGCTTCTTGTGACCAGAATAAAGGAGATGAAGATGGTTGTGCAATCAAAAATCCTTTGATGGGGGTGTCAAATTTTTCGCTTTTACTGTGATAATTACAGGCTTAAGTCGGTTGGTGGGGAAAACTAAATCATCTAAAAGTATACAAATGAGCAACTAAAGCTTAATACAAGCACTTCTCATAAACTTTACAAAGCTTAATTTAGTTAACTTTAATAACGCTGATTTACTTATTGAACTACCTGGAGAGGTTCTTAACTTGTGATGATTACTATGATCAAAAGGTATCTGCAATGAAAAATCTTTTGATGAAGGTGTTAATTCTTTCGCTTGTATCGTGATTGCGATATTTCTAATTTAGTCATTCTGAAAGATTGGTATGCTGCGATCGCTGGTAAAACAAATCGCCAAATTTACAATAGAAAATCTTTTGATCTGATTGTCAATTCTTTTGCTTTTCTTGCAAGTGGCTTTCCATGAGCGAGTGGCTGTTTTCTCTTTGAGATGCTTTGTGTAGCAAGCTTTAAGAGTAGGACTTACGCATTGAAAACCTGAAACCTAGACCGCCAAACCCACGCCACTTGCTACAACGGGGGTAACTCTAAAAGCTCCCTATTATATTAATAATGAGATGGGATCATCTTTAGTGAGTAAATAGGACGAGTGATTTAGCGTTACCCTGAAGGAGTCAACAGTCTAAAAAAAGCTTGATTCTTGATTCTTGACTCTTAAACTCGCCGTCACAAATTATCTAAATTAAAGAATCAGCTAAACTACAGCCGAACTACAACTCTTTAGCGGTCTTTATATTGCCACCAAAAACTGATTGAGTCAATTATTTGTAACGATAAAGACATAGTTAGTTCAAATTTTATCTTTCCTTTGAGAGATGACGAAAGATTCAGCACGTAATAATTTAATAAAATTAATTATTTTTGACGCATAATCTACTTTTAATTAAGTATATTCTCTAAGGCAATGTTCTATATAAGTCAAAAACTTATAGATTTGTACTTAAAAACAACCGTAGTGCCTATAATACAGATGTATTTCTTAGGACGGATGACTAAGCATATTCATCTATAGTTAAATCCCTGAGAGAGTAAGTTAAGATAAATTAAGAAAATAAATTGATGAGTAAAATTTATTCATTTAAGTCAAGCCCAGCACTGAAAATTAATTTATGTTGAGAATCAAACGACTCTACACCAGTAGTTCGCCAAAGCCCTTGCTTAGAAAAAGGCTAAAGGATAAAAAATTTTCTCCTTTAACCTTTCCCAGTAGAAGCTTGGCAATTTTAGGTTGGTGAACTATTACTTTGCTCTGGTGCAGAGCTAGTTTAAATGTAAAATATCTTTTCTACTTATAGTTAAGAGTTTTGAACTCTTATCTAATAAGATTGATTGACTAATTTTGATTTGATTAGTCTAAATTTCGTGTAGCTATAAAAAGCTGTTTAAGTCAATAATAAATAAATTTGAAATATTTAGTTTTTTTAGGAAAATTTGGTTTAATAATTTGCTCTTTATTGGTATGATAAGTTTTGTTAAGGTGATTAGTAATATTTTTTAATTTACTAACTAATTTTATTTTTTAACAGCCGAACAGTGCGCCAAAGATTTTAGTAAGTTATGACTATTAACTCATTAATGGCTATGGTGATGATTGATTACCAGGAGGAATTATGAATATGAATTCTGGCGATTATACATTAGCTAGATCAAACAATCAATGGGCGCTACAACCTGAAGTAGAGATGAAATTTGCTCACTTCCTCATAAATCAAGCTGTAGATGCTGCCTTCTGCTTAGGATCAAACGCGCAGTTTCTCTACGTCAACGATGCCACTTGCCGAATGACTGAGTATTCCCGTGAGGAATTACTTTCCATGAGGCTACATGATATAGACGTAGATTTTTCTCTACACAATTGGTCAGATATTAGCTCACAAGATTCCCTTACTTTTAAATCTCGCTACCGGACAAAAGGAGGCAGGATATTTCTGGTAGAAATATCCATTAGCTATGTAAAACAACAAGATATGGAATTTGGCTGTGCCTTTGCTCGTGAAATAAGTGATCAAATAGTAGAATTGAGCGTGCAAAAGTGGACTGATGAATTAAGGGATGCCAAAGATAATTTACAACAGGAATTTTCTCAACTCAAGGCAAAAGAAGTAGAACTAGAAAAATCTCTTTCTTTACTTCGTTCTACTCTCGAATCTACTGCCATTGGTATTGTTGCAGTTAACTTTGAGGGAGATATTCTGAGCTTGAATCAGAAGTTTATGGATATGTGGCAGATCCCAGAGTCCCTAATCCTATCTAAGAAATGTCCTCGATGCAAAGCCTTTTTTGAGAACCAACTTAAAGACCCACAAGCCTTTAGTCGGCTGATTTGGGAAGTGTCTAGCCAATCTGATTTCGAGAGCTACGACATTCTGGAGTTGAAAGATGGGAGAGTTTTTGCACACTACTCTAAGCCTCACTTGTTGGAGGGCACCATTATTGGTAGAGTCTGGAGTATTTGGGACATTACTGAATCTAAACAGACTGAAGAAGCATTACGGCTGAACGCAGCTAGATTTCGGACTTTAGCAGAAACGACAGATGCCAGTACTTTTCTGATTCAAGGCACACGGCTTTGCTACATAAATCCAGCAGTAGAGCAACTTACTGGCTACACAAAAGAGGAACTGCTAACTGGCTTTGATCTTCGCCGACTGATTAAGAGTAAAAAACCCAGGCAAATACGTAAGCAGAGTGAAGCAGCTAAGTTTGAATACCAGGAGATGAATATTCTGACAAAAAACGGCACGGAGCGCTGGCTAGCTTGTGCGGTTGTAATGCTGGATGGAGTAATGGATTTTGGTGGAAAACCAGTAGAAATGATTGCAGGCATTGATATTACCGATTACAAATATGCAGAATTAGGTCTTAACCAAGCTTTAGAACAAGCAAAACAACTTAGCGAACTTAGAGCACGTTTTCTTTCTATGGTTTGCCATCAATTCCGTACACCACTTAATATTGTTTCATTTTCTAATAGTTTACTAAAGGAAGAAGTAGATAAACGTACACAGAAGAAAATCCAACCACTACTGGATCACATTGAAAAAGCTACCGAACAATTGAGTCAGATGCTGGATGATATTTTGTTCTTCTCTAAGGCAGAAGCAGCAAAAATAAACTGTGAGCCAAAACCATTTGAATTAGTTGAGTTCTGTAAAGATTTAGTTGCACAAATGCAGATGAGCGTTAGGCAAATATCGATTAATTTTGTAAGTCAAGATAACTCCTTAATAGCCTGTATAGATAAAAAACTGTTAGAGCCGATTTTGAAGAATTTGCTCGATAATGCAATAAAGTATTCTCCCTCCCACATTGCAATTGATTTTAAACTTTCTTGCAAAAATGAGAAAGTAGTTTTTCAAGTTAAAGATAGGGGGATCGGTATTTCAGTACTAGATCAACAACGAATATTTGAGCCATTTTACCGTGGTAGTAATATTGATAGTATCCCTGGTACTGGACTAGGGCTATCAATTCTTAAAACCCTTGTAGATTTACATCACGGTCAAGTCTCTGTAGAAAGCCAAGTTGATGTGGGCACTACGTTTACTGTGATGTTGCCATTAATCAAATCAGAGTTTAGTAGTTCCGAGTTATGAATGTTGAAATGAACATAGTTATTAATTAATAACTTAACAATCATAACTCTCGGAACTAAGTAATGAATCTCCTGCCTATGTTCAGACTCATCAAAGAGTCTAGTAAGCAGCTTCTACAAAAAGTTATGGGAAGACAAAATGATGCATGAATCGTCAAAAAAAATTCTCGTCATTGAAGATGATAACGTTACCCGCAATCTTTACTTAAAGGGTCTTGAGGCTAAAGGTTTTGATACGATAGGTGCTAACAACGGTCTTGCTGGTATCCAACAAGCACAAGAGCGTATACCCGACTTAGTGATTTGCGATATCACGATGCCAGATATGGATGGTTATAGCGTTTTAACTACGTTACGCCAAGATCCTTTGACAGCAATTATTCCCTTCATTTTTCTGACTGGCAGTAGTACTAAAGCAGATGTTCGCAAAGCTATGGAATTAGGAGCAGATGACTATCTTACCAAACCCTCCACACTAGACGAATTGCTCAGAGCGATCGCTACTCGCTTGCAAAAGCAAGCTACTCTCCAATACTGGTGCGCTATGAAATTCGATAAAGCTCCAAAATCAGTATTTGCAGATAATACTACCGCGATCGCTGGAGGTGTTGCCGTTGCTATTGAAAAAACCTCTGGTACAGAAGCCCCTGATAGAGAAGCCAACATTCCTTCTAAGTCAATCTTTCCCTGTATTCCCCAATTAAAAGAAGTTTTCGACTTTATCGAAGCCCATTATCATCAAGGAATTACTTTGTGTGATGTGGCTCTTGCTGTTGGTTACTCACCTGCTTACTTAACTAACCGAGTAGCAAGGCAGACAGGAGAGACTGTAAACTGCTGGATTGTCAAACGCCGGATGGAGGGCGCTCGTTTTTTACTCCAAAATAATAATCAGACAGTTGAGAAGATAGCGAAAGCATTGGGCTATCAAGATGTTTCTCACTTCTCCCGCCAGTTTCGCCAACATCATGGTTTACCTCCCCAAGCTTGGCGCAAAGAGCATCAGCTTGGATCGCAAAAACAGGTAAAACTCTGGTGAAAGTAGATTTACAGCAATTTTCATGTAAACTAAGACTGATATCATGTCCGCTTAATTAGTTATTATTCAGGGCATCTATGCAAAAATCTTAAAACTCTCTTTCCCCCTGCTCCCTGCCCCCTGCCCCCTGCGGTCTTAATGACAAGTCTTTTACCGGACATGATATGAGATGGGTAGTAGGCTTCCGCCGAACGGGAGTAGTGTAGTTTAACAAGAAAAGTAGTATTCCTCCTGCCTTCTGCCTCCTGCCTCCTTCATACAAATAGTTGCGTAAACTCATATATCAAATCCACCCTGCCTTTACGTAACATGGCTGGATCTAATCTTTCAGTAGTGTTGCAAGTCATCAAGACAACTAACCGTTGCTGCATTTGAATACCAGACTCATCAATTACACTCTGATACAAAGTCCCATCCAGTAAACTGAGAATATGTTCGGTTTTGTTATTGTATTGCGCTACCTCGAAAGCACGATTTTGCGCTAGATTATCAGCTTCGTTAATAACGATACAAATACGCTCTATGTAAGTAGGTGGGACAAAGTTAGCGATCGCATCATGATCTAAAATAAAAATTACATACCCTAAAGGTACAAGAATTTCTTTTGCTACTGCCTGTGTCCACACTGTTTTACCTGTACCTGGTTGCCCATGTACAACAACCGCTAACTGGTTTTGATTCAGAATCGCTTGTTGTACAGAATCAGTAAAGTTTTGGATATCTGCGGGAAATGTCCGAATAGAAAATTGACTATGAACTTTGCCTACACGACTTTGATATCCACTCAGCATAACTGCTAAGTCGTAAGTCGCTTTGTTAATTAGTGGCGCGAGATTTTTTGCCATTAAAGTATATTGTCGTCGCCCGCGATCGTAGGGATCAATTTGCAACCAAACGTCATACTTTGCCCAGTAAGCATAAACAGTATTGATAACGTCTAAGCGTTCCCAGCTAACAAATTTATCTATAGGAAAATAGAAATCTCTTTCTGAGTAATACTGAGTAATAATGTCAGGATTACCCAACACACCTAAAACTCGCAGTACAGTAATTTCTTGCAGTCGATTAAGAACATAATCAATGGGAATGCTACTACGACTGACAAATTGAACAATTGGCGTTTCCGTACTCAAAACATCTTTGTACCGATGATCTGGTGATTGAGGATCTGGCGTGATGTAATTCCAAAATTTTTCAACTTCGTAGCGGGTATTATCAGATACAATATTTAATAAATTAGCCCACCAAGCATAATTATTTCGTCCCAAAATATCAGCAACATTACTCGCTAAATTCAAACTTTTTTGAGTTAATTCGCGGGAGTCACCATACAACAGTTGCCACAAAAACCCCCAGTCTAATTCTCGGTTAAACGGTCGCCAACCGCTAGAAAGCAAGCTTTGGCGGGTATTATTTGTAGGAGTGCCTTCATTGCTTCTAAAATAGTCAAAATCCATATTTGTTAGTTATGCAGCGTTAATCGACTTATTTTGTGTTAATTATGAGATTTTGAAAAACTTTTCTCGTAATATTAACTAATTGTGTACAAATGGTAATTTGATTTTCACCAAGGCGGCGGGAAGCCAACTTGCTTTTTGGGGTGTCCGGGATAGCCGCCCAGCCGCCGTTAACTGTTAATTGTTAACTGATGACTGTTAACCATCATCAGTATGCACGTGTTATCCCGTCCCCTTTTAGGGTTGGGAGTAGCTCAACATACTGTACTAGTTAGGAAACCTTTTTAATCTAACTCATCTTTGTGTAATACACTGTACTACAAAAACACTATTTGCGTCAACTTTTTTGGTAAAGCAATTGCTCGCTGGGAGTTTACTTTTAGTTTTTGATGTACCTGCACCATTTATCCATCTCTAGATGAAGATTAATATTGTCATCGTGTAATTACTAGTTTAAAGTATCAATTATTACAATATTTCTCAGAGAAGCGTAATACCTTTAAAAGTTCTGGAATCGCCGTTATTTCATTTGATTTCTCATTCACTTTCACCTGTGCCAACACCAATCAATTTGCATTGCTCCCCCTTCTTCTAGCTAACTCTACCTTTAGAAGGTTGCGAAAAAGAAATTAATTTACATCTATAGCAGTAGTATTTAACTGTCTGATTAAACAGTTTTTTCTTGAAATGGGCTACTGTCTATTTACGGTTTGTTAGCAAAATGTTAATTTTGTTTACAATCAAATTGCTTATTTTTAAGCCAGCTTGATGTTAAGTTTATTGACTTGCTTGCTTATTATTCATAGCATTTTGATAAAAAAGTAATATTAAATAATCTTTTTTCAGAAATTTTCTGTTTTTATTTCCTAATAATTACAACTAGCGATCGCTAGTGGTAATGCTGTACCGAAAGCCAATAAACAAGTTGCAAAAATTCATCCAAAAACAAAGTTATCTACATATAGGGGTTTTCCTAGCAACTCTGTTGAGCATTATATTGTTCAGTTGGGTAGCACTCTCGCAGCAACCAGTTATCCTCAATCTGTTAATGACTGCCCCTGATGCCCAACCTTGGAGGCAGGGTTTAATTAGAGACTTCGAGGCTGAGAACCCAGGTATTCGGATTAACCTAGTTGAAGGGCCGAATGCCACAAATTTGCTCGAAGACCTATATACTTCATCTTTTATCTTGGGTGAATCCCCTTATGACCTGATCAATATGGATGTCATCTGGACATCCAAGTTTGCTGCTGCTGGATGGTTGCTACCTTTAGGCGATCGCATTTCTAAAGAGGAGTTGGCAGCATTTTCATCCCAGGATGTAGAAGGGGGACGTTACCAAGACAAGCTGTACCGCATTCCAGTGCGTTCCGACGTAGGAATGCTCTACTACCGGGAAGATTTAATTAAACAAGCAGGATTGAAACCGCCAGAAACCTTTGATGATTTGATCCGAATTTCCCAAGTCTTGCAGAAGAAAGACGAGGTGAATTGGGGCTATGTTTGGCAGGGTCGCCAATATGAAGGACTTGTGGCGATGTTTGCAGAAGTCCTCGATGGCTTTGGTGGCTTCTGGGTTAATGCCGACACCCTCGAAGTGGGACTAGATCGACCAGAAACATTACGAGCCATTGAGTTTTTGCGTAGTACCGTTAGGGAGGGCGTTTCTCCTCCTGGAGTGACAACCTACCAAGAAGAAGATACCCGGCGCTTGTTTCAAAGTGGTCAAGTAGCATTTTTACGCAGTTGGCCTTATGCGTGGCCTTTAGCTCAGGCAGAAAATTCACCAATTCGGGGCAAAATTGCGATTAAACCGATGGTTCATGCTCCTGGGCAGACGGGAGCAGCTTGTCTAGGGGGCTGGGGTTTAGGGATTTCTAAAACCTCAAAACATCCCGAAGAAGCTTGGAAAGCAATTCAATATTTTACCAGTCGAGAAGCACAGCGCCGATTTATTTTGACCGCAGGCTATGTCCCTAGTCGCCGGGAACTGTTTACAGACCCAGAGATTGTTGCTAAATACCCACATTATCCGCAATTACTAGAGGTTGTGGACAATGCAGTTTTACGTCCGCCGATCGCGCAATATGCCCAGACCTCAGATATTTTACAGCGTTATCTCAGCGCCGCGTTATCCGGTCGGATGAATCCTGAACGCGCAATGCAAGCTGCTGCTGCGGAAACGCGGCGACTGTTAGAAGCAGGGGGAGAGCAATTAAAAATTAAAAATTAAACAACTTGTGCTTTCTGCCTCCTCTTTGCCAATGCCCAACGTCCAATGACAAATGACAAATGACTAATTTACATACACTCAGAAGTCGGGAACAACAGACAGCATGGATATTACTAACACCCGCATTGCTGCTGCTGTTGTTTGTATTTGCCTACCCGATTTTACGAGCATTTTGGTTAAGCGTATTTACTAGAAATCTGGGAACAGAGCTACAACCCGTATTCTCTGGTTTGGACAATTATGTGCGGATGGCGGGGGATGGTCGTTTTTGGCAGAGTTTGTGGGCGACAACCGTCTTCACAACAGCATCCGTAATCACAGAACTACTGCTAGGACTGGGGGTTGCCCTAGTTCTCAACCAGGCGTTTTTTGGGCGGGGCATAGTGCGTACAACCGCGATTATACCTTGGGCTTTGCCTACCGCTCTGATTGGTCTGGCGTGGGCTTGGATTTTTAACGACCAGTTTGGGGTTGTGAACGATATTCTGCGGCGGTTGGGACTGATTGAAACTGGGATTAACTGGTTAGGAGATCCAACGCTGGCGATGATAGCAGTGGTTTTTGCTGATGTTTGGAAAACCACACCTTTTATCAGTATCTTGCTGCTAGCTGGCTTACAGTCGATATCACAAGACCTTTATGAAGCTTATTCAGTCGATGGGGCAACTGCTTGGCAAAGCTTCCGCAATATTACCCTGCCACTGCTACTGCCGCAAATCTTAATTGCAGTGCTATTTCGGTTTGCTCAAGCTTTCGGGATTTTCGACTTGATTGCTGTGATGACTGGCGGTGGCCCTGGTGGCGCTACGGAAGTGGTGTCATTGTACATTTACTCGACGGTGATGCGCTACTTAGATTTTGGTTATGGAGCAGCCCTTGTAGTGGTGACATTTTTAATATTGATTGCTGCGGTAGCGATCGCTAGTTTCTTGCTTAACAAATACCGTGCCAAAACATCAGGAGCCATTTAACCCATGAGTGTAACTCCAGAATCAGTTCCAACGATTCCAAGACAAACAGGGAAAACCAAGTTTTCTCTGAAAAAAATCTTGCTGTTCATCATAGTTGTATTAATAGTGCTATTCAGCCTAGCACCAGCCTTATGGCAATTGCTGACCTCGTTTAAAGTGAATGAGGATATTGCCGCCGTTCCGACTGTTTATTTCCCTACGCGATTCACTTTCAATCACTACATTGAATTATTCACCCGTCGTCCATTTTGGCGCTACATCTTCAACAGTGCCTTTGTGTCGATAACTTCCACAGCTGTATCTTTAGCGATCGGCGCACCTGCGGCTTATGCTCTCGCACGGTTACGCCCTTGGGGTGAACGAGCTATCCTCGCCAGCGTTCTAGTCGTGACCTTATTTCCTGGAATTCTCTTGTTCTTAGGACTGTTAGAAATTATCCAGGCGCTTAGATTGGGCAACAATTATTTGGCGCTGATTATACCATATACTGCGATAAATTTGCCGCTAACAATTTTAGTACTCAGAAGCTTTTTTCAACAATTGCCGAAAGACTTGGAAGATTCCGCTAGGGTCGATGGCTACAATACTTTTCAACTTTTGTGGCAAATTGTGCTACCCATGACCCTTCCTGCCTTAGTAACTACTGGAATCCTCACCTTTATTTTTGCTTGGAACGAGTTTATCTTCGCTCTGACGTTTATGACCCGTGAAGAATTGAAGACAATTCCCGTTGCTGCTGCTCAGTTGGGTGGTGCGACAGTATTTGAAATTCCCTATGGTGCGATCGCTGCTGCAACTGTCGTGGGGACGTTACCCCTAATTTTACTAGTTTTGTTTTTCCAGCGCCGGATTGTCCAAGGTCTTACCGCTGGTGCTGTCAAAGGATAAAAATCAAAATGGCTAAACTCGAACTCAAAAACTTAAACAAAACCTATAATCCTAAAGTCGTCCCTGTCAAAGACGTTAGCTTAACTGTAGATAACCATGAGTTTCTCACTTTACTTGGCCCTTCTGGCTGTGGCAAATCCACCGTCCTACGAATGATTGCGGGTCTTGAAGAACCTACTCGCGGTCAGATCAAGATTGGGGATGTGGATGTCACCTATAAGCGAGCAGCCGATCGCAACATTGCAATGGTATTTCAAAGCTATGCACTTTATCCCCACATGACGGTGTACGAAAACCTTGCTTCTGGACTCAAGCTGAAAAAAGTACCACCTACAGAAATTAAACAGCGAGTGGCAGAAGTAGCAGAAGTTTTAGGATTAGCAGAGTTAATGAACCGTAAGCCTGGCCAAATGTCTGGAGGTCAACGCCAAAGGGTTGCTGTCGGTCGTGCTTTGGTGCGTAATGCCGATGTATACCTGCTGGATGAACCTTTAAGTAACCTGGATGCACTACTGCGGGAACGAGTCCGAGCCGATATTAAGCAAATTTTTGCAGCACAAAAAGTGCCAGTTGTCTACGTTACCCACGACCAAACCGAAGCGATGACGCTTTCCACGAAAGTTGCATTGCTCAACGATGGTTATGTCCAACAACTTGACCCGCCTGAGCGCATCTATAACCATCCAGCTAATCTATTTGTGGCTGGATTTGTTGGTAGTCCGCAAATGAATTTGCTGACTTTACCTTGTAGGGGACAATATGCGATCGTGGGTAACTTTCAAGTGCTTCTTCCAGATATACCAACTGTACCACCGCAAATTGTTCTAGGAATTCGCCCAGAAGATGTTCGCATTGCTCAACCAGGTGATACACAGACTATCCAAGGGCGAGTATTTTTAGTGGAAAACTTGGGTATGCACTATTTGGTCAGTGTTAAGATTCAGGGTTCACAAACCGAAGCGATTACGGTACGTGCTTTGTTACCAACAGACCAAAATTGGAGTGGCGAGGATATTACACTAGCATTGCCCCCTGAGGATATTCACTGGTTTGATGTTCAATCTGGCCATGCTCTTGTTAGGAGACAAATGTTAGGTATCAGGAGCGTGTGATTAACCTAAGAATCTATTTCTGGCAACCATTGGCATCAATTGTCAAAAGAGGCAGGGGAGCAGGGAGCAGGGGGGAGGATTGGACGGAGCTTGTACTCCGACCAATCAAGAACGTCTTAGAAAGACGGGGCTTGATACCCATGTTCCGCTCCGCTTCACGGCAACTCTTGGAGTTTTTCTGGATTCAATAATTTGGATTAATTTATGACTTACGCAATAACTCTCTCAAACTCTTATTCCTTTGCGTCCTTTGCGTCCTTTGCGGTTCGTTTTTTCATTATTTTGCGTAAGTCCTGTAATAGAAGCTAAAAACCTATAAGTCAGTTAACGTGAGCGTGAATGTCGTCCATCCGTTACCGCTTTCTACTTGAATGTTTCCTTGCAGTTGTTCGACTAATTTCTGTACTATAGGTAAACCTAATCCCGAACCACCTTGATTCCAGATGTCTGCATTCGGGAGGCGATAAAATTTCTCAAAGATTCGTGGTAACTCTGTTATCGCAATTTCTGCTGAATTACTGGTAGTAATAATAGTTTTTGTGGGCGCTTCCGAGGAATTGTGACGTACACTTAGGTTAATTTCACCACCAGCAGGTGTGTATTTACAGGCATTATTGAGCAATTCTACTAAGATCCGTTCCAAACTAATGCCATCTGAGAATAGCGGCGGGAGATTTGAAGGGAGATTTAGCTGTAGAGTTTGCTGATGTTCTTGAACACGAATTTGAAACGGCTCAATAACCCAAGGTATCCACTGTTGTAAGACTAACGCATCAGGTGTAAGAACTGGATAGGATGAGCTTTCCAGGCGTTGTAAGTCTAGTAGATCGTTGATTAATCCTAGTTCGCAATCGCACTCGCTTTCCATCAGCTGTAGATAGCGTTGAGCTTCCTCAGTACCAGGAGATAATTGTATCATTTGAATCATCATCTTCATATTGCTCAGAGGCGATCGCAGTTCGTGGGAAACCAAATTCAAAAAGTCATTTTTGAGTTGATTTATCTCCTCCCATTGGATCACAAGTTGCTCTTGCTCAATTTGCTTTTTACGCGCCTCAATCGCTCGTTTGTGCTCAGTAATATCTCGAAAAACTAACACAGCGCCTGTAATATTATCTTTATCATCTTTAATTGGTGCAGCGCTGTCATCAATTGGTCTTTCTGCACCATCTTTAGCAATCAAAATAGTTTCTGCTGGGAGATTGACTATAATACCATCTTGAAGAACTTTGATGATTGGGCTTTCAATAGGATTATGAGTTTCTGCATTGGCAATATTGAATACTTCTGATGAATTTCTGCCACAAGCTTCTTCTTGTTTCCATCCGGTTAGATTTTCAGCAACAGGATTCATAAAAATTACCAATTCTTTCAGATCGCTAGCAATCACACCATCACCGATACTTCTTAAAAGTGCATCTAGCCATTTTTGGTTTACCTTTAATTGCCTTTCTAAACCATGCTTTGTAAGAGTTATTTCAATATTTATTTGTAATTCTTTTTCTTTAAAAGGTTTCAGAAGATAGCCAAACGGCTCAGTTATTTTGGCCCGTTCTAACGTCTTTTCATCTGCATAAGCAGTCAAATAAATTACTGGAATATCTAAACGCTTATATATTTCTTGGGCAGCTTCTATCCCGTCCATTGAACCTTTTAGCTTAATATCCATTAGCACTATATCTGGGCATATTTCTACTGCTTTATTAATTGCTTCTTCTCCTGAAGAAGCGATAGCAGGAACCGTGTAACCAAATTTTATAAGTCGATGCTGTAAATCTTTAGCAACAATAGCTTCATCTTCCACAACTAAAATTTTTGCGTTTATCATACTATAGTGATTTTATATTTAAATTAATGCAAACGTTAGATCACACTCTACTCCCCTAGCACCTTGGATATTGATATTTCCTCCAAGTTGATTGGTTAAAGCATCTACTAACTGCCAGCCTAAAGAGGCCATGTTTTTAAAATTAAAATTTGATGGTAAACCAATTCCATTATCGCTAACTATAAGTGTGGCTTCATGTTCATTATTTTTTTTGATTCCGATATAAATTGTACCATTTCTACCTGATGGAAACGCATATTTCAAGGAATTTGATACAAGCTCATGGATGATTAAGCTACAAGGAATTGCTGTATCCAAGCCTAGAAATACATGATCATCGATATTTATTGTCAGAGCGATCGCATCTTCGTTTACTTCATATGCACTAAATAAACTTGCTACTAAATCTCGAATATATTCACCAAAATTAATTCTTGCCAAGTCTTGAGACTGATACAATTTTTCGTGAACTAAAGCCATTGATGCAATCCGCTGCTGGCTTTGTTTGAATATTACCAAATCGTGTTTATCTTTAATATAAGCAGATTGCAAGCTTAACAGACTAGAAATAACCTGTAAATTATTTTTGACACGATGGTAAATTTCTTTTAATAACACCTCTTTTTCTAAGAGTGATGCTTGCATTTGCTCTTCCCACTGCTTGCGATCGCGCTGCGCGGCTTTTCGTTCGCTAATGTCTTCGACCACAGAAATAAAATACTTTGGCTCCCCACTAAGTTCGCGCATTAAAGACACAGTGAGATTAACCCAAACTATGGAAGTATCTTTGCAGAAATAGCGCTTTTCCATCGAGTAAGTTTGAATATTATCTGCCAGAATCTGGTCAATATATTTCAGGTCGGCGCTAAGATCATCTGGGTGAGTAATATCTTGGAAACTTAGCAACTGTAGTTCTTCGGGTGTGTAACCGAGAATATTGCAAAGCCTCTGATTAACTAACAACCACCTTCCATCTATTGCTACATGAGCGATACCAACAGCAGCTTGATGGAATGCAGCACGGAATCGCTGTTCGCTTTCTCGCAATGCTTGTTCCATTCGGTGGCGCTCAGTAATTTCTGCCTGTAGTGATTGATTAATTCTTGTTAACTCTGCTGTTCGTTGTTCAACTATGCTTTCTAGTTGGTTAAGTAGATTACTCAGTGCTTTCTCTGCTTGCTTGCGCTCAGTGATGTCAGTATGTGAGCCAACCATCCGCACTACGTTACCGTCTTCATCCCACAGGGCTTGACCTCGATCCAAAATCCATTTGTAAGTGCCATCTTTACATAAAATTCGATACTCAATAGTGTAAAACGGTGTTTTCTGAGCAAAATGCTGTTGAATTGTTTGTGTCACCCAGTCAAGTTCGTCAGGATGCACTCGTGTCACGCATTCATCTAAATGGTTAGAAATTTCGTGGTCTTCGTAACCAAGCATTTCCTTCCAGCGAACCGAGAAGAAAACTTCATTGGTTTTAACATTCCAGTCCCAAATTCCATCATTATTGCCACGCAAAGCTAATTGCCAGCGTTGTTCACTTTCTCTCAACACCTCCTCAGTCCGTATGCGTTCAGCAATTTCCTTTGCTAGTTGGTAGTTTGCAGCCTCTAGTTGGGCAGGACTAGGTAGAGCTAGTGCCTGTGGGATTAATGGCACAAGTTGTATAGCAGTTAATACTGAGACGAAAGCGGTGATAGCTTTGAGTAACCCTGATAGCCAATAGGTAGGATGCCAAAGCGTCCACACGTCCATCAAATGGGTTGTGCCACAAGCAACAATGAATGCGCCAAACATCAGGAATATCCAGCCGAAAGGCACATCTCGTCGTTTACGGACAAAATAAACCAACATCACTGGAATTGAATAATAAGCAAGTCCAGTTAACACATCTGAAACCAGATGCAACCACACCAACCCTGGTTTCCAGAGGTAGCAATGTCCGTGAGGGATAAACTGGCTAGTAGAGAAAAAATTATTTAAAAATTCCATCATAAAAATCTATACATTGTATAAGTCTTCACCAAAGCCCCAAAGAAGAGGTTTTTAGCCTCAAACGTCTGTAGACCCGCAGATGCCTAGAAAGTGAAGTGCTTACTCTTCATCAGAACAGATTCGGCGTTCCTCAGGGCTTTACCGTACTAGCCGTAGGCTATAATCGAGTAGCAGCTAGAGCTTCTACATTCTTTATCCGTCATCCTTTTTGAGTTTTTTAACCTGATAATGTAAGGTTTATTGAAATTAAAGTACCGCGATCGCTTTGATTTTTGTTACCGTAGATTCTCTGAAATGAACCATTTACATATATAAATGCCTTCACCAAATCACGGTAATATTTCGTTTATATAATGTAATTCTTATAGACTGTACTAAGTAAATTTACTAAAAATCGCTTTCAAACTAATATAATTTTTATTATGTAGTATACAGATATTCTCTTGACTACTGGACTTGCTGCTTGAGCCTAGTATCAAGTTAAAGGTAAGGATTCAGGTGGCAGAGTATTGACAAAGGGGACACTTGAGGGGGAGTATCACAAATATAAACCAAAACCTGCCGTACTGTTTTAGACCGAGAAAGCTTGAACCAGTTATCAAAAGAAGAACTGGTAGAGATAATTATTGAGCAGGGCAAGGCAATATGTGAGTTACAGAAAACAATCTTAGAACTACAGCAAGAAGTAGAACAGTTAAAGGTATCAGTTGCCAATTCCGATTTCTGCTTGTTTACTGCTGCTGACACTCGTTCTAGAGCCGAATTAGAAACAATTTTAGGGACTAAATATACTTAACATGGGGCGATCGCGAACTTCTTTGGGGTATAGCTCATTGACTTCAGGATGGATTAGAAAGACTTCATGTCCTTGCTGTAGCAACCAGCGAACCCGCTGGTGTACTCCCATAGAAACCCCCGACATGAACGGAGCATATAATGCTGTAAAATCGCAATGCGAAGAGGTTGTTTATTCATGGTCTAACACTTGATATCTATGGATAATGGTCTAACACTTGATATCTATGCATGATGGTTTAACACTTGGTATGAAAACTTTCTAAATCCACTAAGGTGATTCAATTATTTTTTGAATGTCTGTTTTTCTCAGCCATTCCTGTATGCGCTGCATCCCCTCTTGTAAATCAATTTTTGGTTTGTAGTCCAAAATTGTTTCTGCTTTAACAATAGAATAAGCATAGGGGCGAGTGATGAAATCTATAGATTCTGGCAGAATATCGGCTTTCTTGCCAAATAGTTTTTGTCCTTGGGAACGTAGTTTTATCAGAAGTTTAAGTTCATCTTTTGGCAGAGAATTAGGCGCAGGCACACCTGCTATGTCTACCAAATAAGTAAAATATTCTTTCCAAGATGTTTCTTGTCCATCAGTGATATTAAATATTTCACCATAGGTTTCTTTTTCAATCGCCAAAAAGATAGCATCAATCAAGTTATCTACGTATACATGATTGATAACTCCCCTCCCATCGTTGGCATAGACAAATTCTTTTTGGCGCATCATCAGAATGGGTCGGACTATCCAGGGAATACTTCCTGGGCCATAAACATCACCTGCTCTAATGATGATGAGGCCAAAATCTGGCGGGGAATTCAGTTGTAATATTGCTTCTTCAGCTTCTATTTTTGTCTGACAGTAAGGATTATTTTCGCCAGACAACGGCCCAGATTCTGTGATGCGATCGCAATAGTTGAAACCATAGACCATACCACTCGAAAGATGCACAAAGTTTTTGACACCAGCATTCTTAGCAGCTTTAGCTATATTGACAGTGCCCCTAACATTTACCTCACGAAAATGGTCAATTGACCCACCTTCTTTAGCTAGTTCAGCCGTATGTGCAACTACATCTACTCCCTGACAAGCCATTTGGGCAGCAGCTGGATTAGTAACACTACCAACAATCACCTCAACACCGAGTTTTTGCGCTTTTTTAGCTTTATCTGGGGAACTTTGCAGTCCACGGACTTTCATTCCCTTTGCTATAGCTAACTCAGCAAAACGCAAGCCGATAAATCCATTAATTTCTGTGATGAGAAGAGTTTGGTTTTCGATGTTCACAGATTTAATCTACCACTGTACTATTGGTACAAATTCAGGTGTTTTATCCACTTATTACATATAGTCAAAGTGGTTTCAATACTAGCTATAAATCTCATTCGCTTGTGATTTATAAGCATATTATGACAGCGCGATACTCAAATGCAACTCAAATGCAACTCATACGCAACTTGATCAATACTTGAGTAATTTTTTGTAAAAATCAAAAATTCATCCGTATAAAAATGCTAGAAATAACGCTCTAGCATTTTTATGCGAATGACCTAAGCTTATTATTGATTAAATGCTTCAGCTTTGCTGTCTCATGCGCTACTCTTAAAGCTTGCTACGCGCACGTGTTCCGCAGCAAAGAGAATCATGCTTTCCAATTCTTGGTTAAACAGTGAGAATTAAAAGCCTCTTTCACAAATTTAGATTTTGCATTCTTCTAGCTTCGATTTCAGAGAAGCGAAATGTTTTCCACCTAGTTCAACTTGCCCATCTGTACAGCCGGCTTTCAATCTTTCGACTAGATAATCCAAGTCATTAGCTATAAAATTTGTCCCATGATCTGGTTCTATCAAACTAACTAGAGATATGTTTCTTGCTTGTTGTTCAGCCAAACTAGAAATACCTAGAAAGTTGAATACACCAGATTCATAGGTTCCACAAGGTACTGAAGGATTATTTACCCCAACACAGTATTCATTTGGTTTAAACCAATCAAATGCTGGGTAGCCGTGGAAATGGACAATTGGCGCACCATTTTTAATTAATTCTGGTGTATACAAAGCCGCAGAGAGGCTAATCGCAAGCATGACATAAATATCATAAGAAGGTTTCATATCTGCTAACTCCGAACGAATCACTTTAGGTAGTTGCAGATATAGCTTTTCTTTCAAACCAATTCTGATAATATCGTCAGCGATATTCAAGTCTGTTTTATTTGACCCTGAACGAGAACTTACAAGCCAAATATCTGGTATTTGCCTAAATACATATTTTTCTAGGATTTTGATTTTGGCATAGCGCCTACCTTTTTCATTTTGACGAAGTTCGTTACTACTAAATCCTTTAACAGGTAATAGACCTTCCCACTCATTTTCAGTTACTTCTACATCTCCAAAATATTGTGGAGGTTCAACATAAGCAACAAAGCCATAAGAGACACCTGTCCTACCATTTATGATGACGCTGACAATATCTCTATGGGATTTTCTTTTAATCACTTCATCCAACTTAAAGCCAGGAGGGAATAAGCCTGTGGATGCCAATTCCTGCCCCAATTTCACTAATTTTACAGCATAGCTAGATTCTTGAGGATTATACTGTCCTATCTCAAATCGACTCAATAAAAGTGGGGCGATTGGCACAAAAACTTTAGGAATTAATGATTTTAAAACAAACCGTTCTATCTCATTTTTCGAGAAAATAGAGTCTGAAAGATTCATGTTTAATATAGAAATTTTATCAGATGATACTCCAATAACAATTTCTGAAAACGTTCTGATTAAAGTGTTTAAGCCAATATTGATTTTTTGTTTATACGGAATCAGAGGGTTGATAAAATCATGGTCTATTTCAGTAAGTACAATTACTTGAGTTTTGCTAGGATTGTCAACGTACTTAGCTGCATGATCCTCAGCCCAACTGCTCAATCGAGCCATTTTTATAACAGGTATTTTGCGACCATTTAAAACAAATTTAGAATAAAATTGATAGAGAAGCTCTGCTGCAAAAATACCAGCTTTTCTTAAAATAGAAGGAGGTATTTCTACATCAATAATTGCATTAACTTCTGATTTAACTCCCTTAAACTTAAATTTTTTATTTTTGTTAATTATCGGAATTGTTAAGTCATAGTTAAATTCTGCGATCGCTTCCTCCCAAGATAAAACTTTGACCCCATAATCTCTCAACTTAACTTCCAATTCTTGGCGAAATTTCCGAATCTCTTGATTTTTGTAGCTATTAGGCAAAGGTTTAAATGTAACTATCAGCTTTTGAGCCATAACTTTAGGATCGATAATTGGCGGCTTATACTCTACAGATGATTGCTCTGAAAATCCACCAATTAGACGACCAATAGTCTGTAAATTGAGTCCTTGACTTAAAGGGACAGAATCTAAATCAGTCGCGACATCCATCTCGTGTAGAAATGCCACAATCTCCGCTTTGCAAGCAACTATTTCTGCTTGCATTTCTAATGTGATTATGCCTTTGGGTGAGCGAATCTTTAATTTGTCGTTATCAACCCACAAATGAACACCCTGTTGAGTAAGGTTTGCTATAATTTCTGATGCGTTCATAGTTTCATAATCTCCTAATTGTTTCAAAGTATTGATTTTTAAGAATATCAAATGAGCAATAAATATGCCTATTTGTACGTTAAAGAAGAGTCTAAATCCAAATTGCAAATTTCATGAATATAAGACATAACATTGTTGACAAGAAGCTCCATAGTGCTTGGGCTAATTGAAGGTTGAGAAAAAACAAAATTTAACAGCATTTTTCCTTGAAAAGTTGATGCATGGATAACAAAAACACCTGCATACAAAGCATGGGAGCCAGCGAAACTAATTTCTTCTAGTTCAAATTCACCATAATGTTTGGGAATATTTACTTTACCAACATTAGAAACAGATACTGTGGCAGCTACTTGCTTGGGATAGATAAAACAAAAATCTATGAGATGCTTGGCAATCAAAATCATTTTAAAGAGATCACCGGATTTTTTACTAACTTCTAGTTTTTGTTTCACCTCACGGGCTAATTTCCAAAAAGAAGTGTTTCTCCCTATAGTATGAAATGCCATAATAGAGGAGGCTAATACAGCCATCTGATCATCACTGATTTCTGGTTCCAGATGTCTCCTCAAATCAAAATATGATAGGCAGTTTACTCGTACTTTTTTTCTATTACCTTTAATTATTTTTGTTCCTATTGTAAACATCAGCACAGCACACAAAGCACTATGCACTGTTGTATTTTCTTGCCGACAATGATTTACAAACTTTTGGGTTAGGTCTTGGTCAAGTTGTCTGTGAATAATATTGCAACTACGCTTTGCAATGGATACATACTTTTCAAAACCTAATGTTTTTGGCCGATTCCAGATTTTTTGCAACCCAAGCTGCAATAAGAAGATAATGCTATTTATCCTACCCCTGAATCCCTTAGTCCATTGGGGCATTAGTTCTTCGATGGGTGGAAGTGGAGTTAAGCTAATAAATGGATTAATTGGTTCGCCGGACACAATTTTTTGACAACAAGTCAATATTTCTGAGTGAAGTTGGATGGATGATAAACCATCTGCGATCGCATGGTGTATTGTTGTAATTAGATAACTTATATGCTCATGACCCAAGAGATGAACAAGAACAACTCGCAGCAAACCTTTGCTACTATCAATTCCGTTGTTCATTTCTTCATCAACTACTTCTTGCCACTGCTCATTGTCTAACTTTTTGACAACGCGTAAAGCAATAGTTGCTGTTTTTTGACTTTGAAAGATCAGACTATTATTATATTTGACAATTCGAGAATTTAGACGAGGGTGGCGACATTGAATCACGTCTAAAGCCTGTGTTAGAGTTTCTTCACAGATATAGCCCTTGATGCGACTAATAGTTACTATGTTCCAGGTTTTAGCACGGCTATTTAAGATTTCCATAGCTTGCTCAAGGTGTCCCAGCTTTCTGTTGTAAATCATATTTACTTTTGGTTCCCTTTAATGACTGTTTATTTGCAAGCTTAGATCTTGATTTAGGTTGTAATTATTGTTCGATAACCTGCAAAATCTTTTGAGTAAGCCTTGCTAAAAACCTGGATATCTTCATAGTTTCAAACTATCAAAATCTTGTGTTGCAAACTATTCAATAACAACTTTGATGTTCAAATCTCAAAAATCTCTGATTGCGAAGCTTTAGATTCTTCGGCTAAACGCTGGGATAGAGTTGCAATAGTGGGGTAATGCCACAATAAGATTGGAGATAGTTCAAAACCAAACAACTTCTCAGCTTTGCTAACAAGAAACATTGCCTGCGCTGACTCTAAACCATAGCTATCTAAAGGCTGACTGACATCTATATCCTTGGGTTCAACTCCTAGCTGCTCTGCAATATGAGATACTAGCCAAGCTTGAATTTCTTCTGCGGTATAAGACTGCTTTTTAGTTGCCTCAGGAGTAGACTGACTCATTTACACACCTCTGAAGTGAAAGGAATAAGATATATAGCATTCCTAAATAGGATATGAACAAGCTATAATTTTTGTTCACAGCCTAGATAGGATTGCTATACTGGCTAAAATTTTGAAAAGTTTAAGGTAGGAGATATTAGAAAAAGTTTTAACTTTTGCTACTGCTGCATATCTCCTAAGCGCATATCGAGCTACGTGACATTAATCAATTAATCAGCCACCCGAATGCGAATATCACCCTGCACTACGCATTGACAGGCTAGGCGAACATTGGGATTATCTGGAGCCAACACATCAAGTAAAATCTGCTCCTCATCCATCACAGGAGTTAGATTTTCTATCCCACTTACAACTTCTATAAGACAGGTTCCGCAAGCAACACAACGACAACCAAATAAAATTGAACTAGGATGTTCATCACAAATCTTAGTTAAGCGTTGGTTTGCTTCGACTTGAAGTGTTTTTTGGTCGTCTTCAAAATGAATAGATACTATCATTTCTAAACTCACTAGTGTCAGGAAAGAGGGTTAGCAGATAGATTTAGCAACCCTTAGGCTACTTCAACAACTTTTTGAATTTCCTTAATTGCCAAAGCATCCTTGTAACGCTGATAGCGATTACCTAGCTTACTTGTATTTAACTCCAATCCCAGTGCCTTTATCAGACGCTCTAGCTGCTGAGATTTGTATTGCCAACTCTTCTGTTCCATGTAACCAATTATATTGCGCCACTTTGAACTCACCTGTCTCCAAGAATTAACTAATTGATTTATATCCACTTGCTTATCAGCTAATTCAGGATGGCGCAGAGACATACTTAGTGAGTTCAGCCCAACTCTAATATCAGTTAGCATGATTCCTTGCACAGTGAGGTCTAATTTCTCCAAATAAGTAGTGTAACTAGCACTAATATAGTCTTCCACAATTAGCTGCATGAAATATCGAACGAAATCTTGAGCCTCTGGAGGAGCTACCCTATACAGTTCTACTCCTAAATCAAAAGATGTTGTGTAATGACGTGCTTCATCTGTTAAGTGGCCTTGATTCAATTCAAAAGCTAATGGTTCATAATCAAACTTTTCAGGTGAATCAAATAAATAGGCTTCGCTTTTTTTTAACTCCACGTTAGCCATGTACCGATACAGCAGAGTTAAGCTACCCAAACCACTTTCTTGAACTCTTTCGGCGGGTAGCATCCTCATGGCATCCCCAATCATGAACCTTAAATTTCGATATGTAAAATTTTGGCCTCGTTGCTGCGTCTGTTCTACAATCTTTTTAAGGAAGCTTTTACCCTTTTGAAGATTCAACAGAGTTTCATTTAAATCTTCATCAAAAGTAAAACGGGTATCGAAGTTTTCAAAATCTGATTGAGGTATTGCACCAACAGAACCATAGAAAAAACCAGGCTCATCAAAGGAGCTTTGAATTCCTATTTCTCGGCAGACCATACTATATACGGTTCTAAAAGACCAAATATGATCCATTTCTTCATTAGTTTCCTGGTGAAGAATCATAAACTCGTCCGAGTAGGAAGCAAAAACTTTTTCAGCAATACTCATATTGGACATGAGAGACTGATATTCGCTATTGGCAACATACTTGTAGAAGTTAGCAAAAAATGTCGCAGATAAAATTGACATTTGACGAGCATTGAAGGAAAGTAAATACTCACAAATCGGTACGGGTAAGGGAAGCATTCCCGGATGAGAGTAGAGTTTTTCTCCTTTAATTCCCTGCTTGCTCATGGCGATAGCGACAGGCTTTAATTCTAAAGAATGAGTATGTGCCTGCTCGAAAAGCTTATTTTGAATTTTGGGAATTCGGTTATCAATTTTAACAGTATTCATGTAATTTTCCTCCTTTAATTAAAATGTAGCTGGACGATATTCGCTGTAATAAGCGGGCATTTGTAAGCCTTGAATCTTCAAACTTTGTATCCGGTATAAAAACGCCGCTCCGGTCATAATATGGTTAGCAACATCAACAACCTGACGATTATTTGATTCAGATAAGTAAGAACCTCTAACCCAGTCATTGAAACTGCCCATAGCAGGGCCACACCAGATTTGATAATCCATTTCTCTGCCTTTTTCCCCAAAGTTAGACCAACGGGATGATAATCCCAGATACCAGCGGAAAATTAGAGCCATCTTCAGTTTGGGGTTGTTAATAGCTTTGGTTAATTTATCGGGATTGCGTTGAGATAAATAAGTAACTGTCTCTTCCCAAACTGCTTCTAAGCTCTTTCTCAAAACTTGTTTTTCTAATTTCTCTCTTTCTGCTAGCGGAATATTTTCAATTGAGTCATAGTTTTTATATAACTCAAACAATTTTTGTGCTCGTAAAGGAAAGAGAGTTCCTCTTTTGAGAACTTGGAGTTTTACCCCCATTTCAAACATATCTGCCGCCGGAGCCATCATCACATCAGCCATCTCGGCTTGAGCTAGCAAATGTTTAGTATGTTGAGAAGTTCCGGCTTCAATACAAGACTGGTTAATTGAGCCGGTTACAACATAAGCAGCCCCCATCATAAAGGCAGCTAATGCTGATTGTGGTGTAGCAATTCCTCCTGCTACTCCAACTCTGACAGGTTTTTCATAAGAAAATTTTCTTTGAATTTCATCTCTCAATTCCAAGATGGAAGGCAAAAGACAAACCAAAGGACGATTATCTGTATGACCTCCAGAATCTGCTTCGACAGTAATATCGTCAGCTACAGGAATTTTTTCAGCGAGGGTTGCTTGTAATTCGCTAATAAGACCTTGCTCAACTAATTGTTTCAAAATTTTGGTGGGAGCAGGTTGCAGAAATTTGATTGCAACTTCCCTCCGAGAAATTTTGGCAATGATTTTATTTTTGATTTCGATTTGATTGGCTGCATTTAAACCAAGTCCAGCAGCGCGGTAGTAAACAATGTTGTCAGTCAAATCGAGAAAGGCGGAAGCTTCGATTGTTCTTACCTGATATTTAAGATACAAATCAACAACACCGCGTTCAATAGCAGGTTCACTGGGACTGTGGAGTAAGTTAAATGCGTAAGGCCCTTGGGGTAAAGCTTGTTGAATACGGTTAATGGCTGCTTCGACGCGAGCAGGAGATAAGCCACCAGCACCAAATGAACTTAAGATTCTCTCTTTTCCAAGGGCAATTACCAGTTCTTCAGAAGCAATCCCTTGAGCCATTGCGCCCGTCGCATAAGCATATTTTACACCATGAAAGTTAAGAAAACTTGGATCGCCTAATTGTCTAATTGACAATGGTGGAACAGCTATTAATATTTCTGCCTGTCCAGTTATTTCTTGGTTGTAAGGATATAAATAACCTTCGTTGGTTGCGCCTATTTTTCCTTCAACTCTAATAATATAACAAGGTTTTTCTAAATTTAGCAACTTAGATTTTATACCTTTTTCGTGAAAAGAAACAGAATCTAAAGCACCTTGCCAAACTTGATTTTGGTGGTAAATAAAGTCTGACACTTTAAGGTAACTACCATTGTTATTTAGTATATTATCTGCGCCAATCATATTTTTAAACCTCCAGTTATATAGAAGGGTTTACCAGATAATGTTTGAATAATTTACAGGAGAATTTCTATCGGTTCCCTGTGAGGTTGCTTCTGAACAAGGGGATTTTGTCGTTACAAAGGAAATGAGATACTTGTCATTGGGCTGCGGCCTCCAGAATTAGAGGCAGCAGCCCCCTAGTATGGATTTTCAGCTTGAGGTTAAGAACGAGGCTATATCTACGCCAGTAATTATTTGTTCAAATAATCTGGGTAGTTTGCTGCTTTAAATGATTATTATTCAAATAACTTTTGATAACAAGCTATTTGCAACTGAATTATGGCGCTAATTTGCTTTAGCGACTCCTGTCGCGCTTGTAAAAAAACAGCGTGGGTTTTGGTCATACGGGCAGCATTTTCACTTAGCTTTTGATAGTAAGGGCTGTGTAAATTCAGAAAATAGGGTTCGTCAACAACACTGCCAGTTGTCAAACTAGGAGTCAGAACGAATTGATTATTTTCCTGTTCTGTTGCCCAAGTTTCATTAACTTGTGTTTCTACAGTTTCATTGCGCTCTTGTAGCAATAACTGAGTAGGTTCGCTGCCATTTCTGCCATTTATGAAGTTAACTTGCTCTTGGAGAATATCTAGATTTCTGGAGGTATTTTCAAGGCTTTTTGTTGGATTTGGAAGCAAAGAAGAATTCATTTGTGCAAATTCCTTTAATTCTGATAGTTGATATTGCTGCTGATTAACAGGTTTTACGGGATCTCCAAAAGATATATCTTGAAGTATTTCTTGTTTTTTCTTCTTTAAAGGTGTGTAACTAATCTTGCTATTTTGCAAGGTTATAGTTCTCACGTTAGACTGGCTTTCATTGGAAACTTCTGGTTGTTGAGAATATAATGGTGATAAATCTAGTTCAACTCTATGGCTAAGGAGTTTTGCTAAGGCTTTGATAATAGAAGCATGATCGTCTACACCTCTTTTATTAAGAGATACTGTGATCTGTTCTTTTGCCTTGAGGGTTTTATCAATCCATCTGGAACAGTTACTACCAGCACCTACTTCGATAAATATTTTGAAGCCATCTTCATAGACACGGTTAATTAGCTGAGGAAAATTAAGCTGTTGACAGATGTTTTGAGCAATATTGCGAGCTATTGAATGACTGTCGAGGTCAATTGGTTTATACTCGGCTGTGGAATAAAAAATAGTTTCTGATTTATTTTGGCTAGGGAATGTATTTAATCTCACAAGTTCATGGTATTCAGAGCGCATTGCCTCGCAATGGATGACATGGGTGAAGGGAGCCAGAAAAGCATCACAATTTAGATTGGCAATTACCCGCTTACAAGCTTCTATCTCACCAGCAATCACGACTTCTTCTGGAGTATTAATTAAAAGTAAATAGACGCGATCTTCATCTTGGATGGCTTCCTGAACACGAGATACTGGACACACAAGAATATAGTTGCGCCAAAAATCTCCGCTTTTATCATCCTCTCCTTGAGGTAATCCCCAATACTCGCGCACAGCATTTTTGGAACCAGATAGCCTTGTCTTAAACAGAGGAGATGAGTTAAAGCTCTTACTATTATCTAGAAACTCAGTCCAGACACCTTGAGCCAACATCATGCTAATCTCGCCCAAGCTATAACCAAAAGCACATTGGGGCTTGATCTGAAAATAATTGCTCAGAGTTGCCGTCAAAAGTGTGGCAAAGAGCATTTCTAATTCGAGTATTGCTACTGAATCCTTAATCAATTCCTTTTCAAGGGCTTCCAGTTGCCTATTTGAAAATTTTTCTAAACTTCGAGGGTAGACAAGTTTTTCTATATTCGCGAGACGGTTGTAACCACTTTTGATGAGCAGATGATCGTAAAGTTGAGGAAATAAACGAAATAGATTCCGACCTATTCCGAGATAAGCACTAAAGGCTGCTGGATAAACGAAAGCGATTTTACCTTTTTGCCCAAGTGGTTTTGCTGTAAAATAGCTGCCTAGAGGAGTTTGCCAGTCTTTACCTGTCTTGAAGGCATCGGGAATACCTTTGAGGGAATGCTGAATTTCCCGCTGCAATTCATCTTGATTGTGTCCGAGAATTGCCACAGCATAAGTTGCGTTTTGACGCTGTTGAAAAGTTGCGAAAGTTTTACTAGCAGCGGCAGATAGAGAAGAACAATCTGCGATAGTTTCTTGAAGATTGCGGATTTCGTCTAATAGAGTTGATTGATCATCAGCTGCGATCGCAAATACATAATAACGCATTTGCTCTAAATATCTGCTGCTGTGATCTTGCTGATATAGTTCCTCTGACAAAATTAAATGTGCATAACTTCCATCTATCTCCATCCCGTTAATCGCAGCTATTCTTCTAGTGGCTCCTTTTTCTAAAAACCAGGGTTTTGATTCAGAAGCCACATAAAAAGGGCTATCTTTCCAAATTTCTGGTATTTTGGGGCCAGACCACTGGGGAACTGCGGGGATGTAACGGTGATATAGGCAAAGTGCTGCTTTAACCAGACTAACTATCCCCGATGCAGCATAAGTATTACCGATATTGGCTTTGACACTACCGATCGCACAAGTTAAATTTGGTTCAGATGTACGATAAGCTGTGAGCAAGCCTTGAATTTCTGACTCATCTTGCTGAGGAATTCCACTACCAACAACTTCCAAATAGTTGATATCTCTTGGTTTGATATCCGCTAATTGAAAAGCCTGTTGACAAACTTGTGTTACCGCTTCAGAATTTGAAGCTGTAGCAGAGTGAATTTCAGATTTAGAATTTTCCACAAGACTAAGAGCGTCAATCGTTGCATATATGCGATTGTTCTCTCGTTTTGCTGTGTCGTGAAGCTTCAATACTACAGCCGCCGCACCCTCGCCTACTATCCAGCCATTGGCATTCTGGTCATAACTGAGAGTATTCACACCTGTGTTAATTTTTGCTATTTGATTTCGTTGTAAAATACTAGCGCCATCTCCAGCAAGCTCCATTGCACCAACCAAAACGGCATCTACTTCTCTGATTGCGAGTAGCTTTTGTCCAAGTTCCAAGGCTTTGAAAACAGAATTTTGTTCGGCAATTAATGTGAATGTCGGTCCAGCAAAATTCCACAGTTTGGAAATATAATCAGCCAGACTATTTTCGATGTAGCTGGGATATTCTTTGTCTTCTAGTTGCTCTTTTTCTTGATGTAGAGTTAGTTCTTTACTAGCAGCAATTATTATTGCTATTCTCGTGCCTTTATGAAGTGCCGCATCTTTCAGAGCATTATCAGCTACCTGAAGCATCAACAGTTCTTGAGGGTTAAAATTGTCTACTTCTTCTGGTGGGATTTCCAAACGGAAAGCATCAATTTCAAAATCTTTAATGTATCCACCTAATGGTACTACACCGTCGGCAAAACCATAGTTTTTCAGCAACTGTTCTTGTGCTTCTATTGCTTGCGTAGGCGTAGCCCAACCTAGGCATCGCTGAGGAGGTATGGAAATAAAATGCTGAGTTCCTTCATAAATACTACGTTCAAAGGCATCCAATCCCTTGCAGCCGCCACCCAAATAGCAATCCATCCCTACAACCGCTATTTTAGGAATTTTCTTTTGTGCAAATTCTTCCATTACCTACCTCCTCAAGCTGATATATACATTTTTCAGTTGCTGATTCTCTGACTTTTCACGGTATCTGGAAAATCTCTCTCTAAATCTCTCTCCTAAAAGGAGAGAGACTTTGAATTATTTTGCTGTGGGGTAGGAGGCTTTTCCACATGACATGAAAAGTCAGGCTAATTCCTACTTAAATTTCATCTAATTGCTTGGGTAAAATAGTTCCCTTGGCTCCAAGCATTCGGGTATATATCTTTCCTTGCGAATTATGGGCGATGACATCAACAACTAAACTCGATTCTGTCTTTGATTTTATTTCACAAGAAACGTAAAATGTTTCATCAAAAGGGACAGCTTCAAACTGTTCAAAAGTTTTGATTTCTGAAGGTAAACAAGCTACCTGATAAAAATGCTGTGCCCAAATCCAAAATGCATGAATCTGCACATCTGCAATGTAGGGATTAAATGTTTGGACTGGAAATTGTCCTTGTTGTTTTTCTCCAGGCTCTGGCAAATAGCATTCTATAGTTATCTTGTCCAGAGTAGTATTTAAGACGGATTTTACACCTTGAAAAGTAAATCCGTGAAACAAGCTAGCAGCCCCATTTTGATAAAGTGATGAAGTCGTAGCGGTGATTCTATGATCCTGGCTTAAGTTCAGAAATTCGTGTGTAGGGGAATTAGGAAGTTGCCGCTTCAGTTTCATCTGGCTACTAAAATGATAGCGGATTTTACCTTCTGGAGTTTTACTCCAAATTTTGGCATCAAAATCTATTTCAGAGATATCATGTTTAGCAACTTCTTGCAATTCTAAAGTGTATTCAGTTGGCAAATTTTCATCAAAAATTAGTCCCTTCAAAACTTTATAATTTGTACAACTGAAGGCTTTGTAACCAGGATAGATTTGTTCGCAGGCGTTAGCAATCCATAATAGCCCACAAGTTGCTGGTAGAACTGGATTCCCAGCAATTACATGGTCTTGTAAAAAGGGATTAGCTGCTAATCTTAGTTGCCGCTGGATACGAAAATTTCTCAACTCGCTTGGTAACTTTTCTGGGATATACACCAGGGGGCTACCAATCACAACTTGCACAGTTTCTTGATTTGTACTAGCTAATTCGTTAACTAATATTTCAGTGCCAATCTCAATCGGAATAGTTTCGATATTTCGTTCAGCAAAAGCTTGTTTTAATTCAGGAGAGACCATACCACTGTCCCAAGGGCCCCAATTAATCGCTACTACATGGGAATGGGGATGGTTCCGTTTGACAAGGTGGGCTGATTTGTTGAGAATTTCATTAGCGATCGCATAATCCGACTGTCCCACATTTCCGTAGAAACCAACTACAGAAGAAAACAGGACTAAATAATTCAATTGACTCGGTGATACACACCGCAACAGGTTTTCTAAACCTTTAACTTTGGCTGTGTAAACTGTTTCAAAATCTTGGACTGATTTTTTCTCAATCCGCTTATCAGCCAGATTACCAGCCCCGTGAATAATTCCTGTTACCGGGCCAAAACGCTTCACCGCATTAGCAACTTGTTCCTTAAGTGCGATCGCATCAGTCACATCGACATTCAAATATTCAGCTTGTCCACCCGCCTGCTTGATAGCTTGTAAGGTTGTGGCAATTTCTCGACTAGATGAAATAGCGTTAAACTTTTTCTGCACCATTGCAGGTGTGGGTTTTTCGCCTTTGGCGAAGAAATCCTCCATAATCCGCTTTTTCAAATCTGCTTCACTCAAGTAACCTTCAGTCCACACGGGTTCTGGATCGGCGGCGGAACGACCTACCAAGATAAATTTGCTTTGATAACGTTGTGCTAATTTGATCACGCACTGAGCCGTTATCCCTTTGGCACCGCCACTTACGAGAAAAACCTGAGATTGGGGATTGGAGAGCGCAGACTGGGGAGTGGGAAGTAATCTCTCTAATTCATGTTCACACACTAGGGTTACTCGCCCTTGTGAACTATGTCCCACTTCAACAACTAATAGATTTGGATCGTGAAGTTCGGCGAGGATATGCTGTGCTGATGTTTCGGCATCTAAATCAGGGCTGAGGTCGATCGCTCGGCAAAATACAGATTCCCATTCCTGGTTCAAAGTTTTGGTGAGTCCAAATAATCCAGCGCCAATTGCACCAAAGTTAGTTTTTTGTCCGAGTCCGAATTCGCCATCCAGACGAGCCACAGTTACAAAACTACTACGTCCTTGAAGTGCTGCTTGATTGAGTGGTTCTTTGAGAGATTTGGCGATGAGAAAGACATGGCGAAGGATAGCCTTTTCTGATTCCAAATAGCGGACATTATTGCTGGTATCTTCGTGAGTGGAGGGATTCAGATGGATAAACGCAGCGATTGGGCCATAGTTAGTAGCGATCGCTCCTAACTGTTCTTGCAAATGCTCCTCGCTTAAATCTGCAAGCACTACGCGACTAATCCCTTCAGGTAAAGCAGATTGCTTAGGAATCACGGTTGAGGGAAAAGTTAAGACAACTGTTTTCCAGCCGCGCTTTAACAGAGTTTCAGCTAGTTTCGCTGTGGTGAGAGAACCATCATCGGTAAGCAAGGCGATATGCTTATCGGGTAAGTTGAAATCTAAAAAATCAGGTTCAGGAAGATATTTGAGTCTGACAGGAGAGCGAAGAATTGAAGATTGGGGATTAAGTATTGAGTCTCCCCTGCTCCCTGCTCCCTGCTCCCCTGCTTCTTCCCCATTCCCTTGTCCCTTTTCTATATATGCAACAATTTGTCCGAGGGTACGTAGTTGAGCTAATGCTTCTGGATTTGGTTTGGGCAAATCAGGGTATAGTTCTAGCAACGCTCCTAGAATTTCCACAAGTTTGACACCATCAATTCCCAAATCTGTCTCAATATCCATTGACAAATCTAACATCGTCGTTGAGTAGCCTGTCTTTTCACTAACGACGTTGAGCACAATGTTAGTAAGCTCTGGAGATGAGGGGGATGAAGGGGATGAGGGGGATGAAGGGGATATTACTGTTACTCCCCCATCTCCCTGATCTTTATCTTTGTTCGCGGGTTCATTGGCGTGACCCGCCGGAGCAGGAGCATTAACAAAGCCCGCCGCAGGAATCGCTGCTGAGATTTCTGATGCAATTTTCCCCATATACTCAGCTATTTGACCGAGGGTGCGTAGCTGTCCCACTTCTTCTGGATTTGGCTTGGGCAAATCAGGGTATAGTTCTAGCAACGCTCCTAGAATTTCTACACGTTTGATAGAATCAATCCCCAAATCTGCCTCGATATCCATCGTCAGCTCTAACATCTCCGTTGGATAACCTGTTTTATCACTAACAACGTTAATTAGAGTTTGGCTCAGGGCTGCTTGATCAATGATTACTGGCGCGGGTACGGGTGCTAATGGTGGTGCCGATACAATCGCTACAGTTGCAGTATTATTCTCCTTTGGTGGAGTAATATCTAGAACTGCTGTTTTTTGATGATGTACACCATTTCCATTACCATTTGTGCCATTACCATTAGTTGAAACTGGCTCAGGCTTAGTGGCAGATCCGTTACTCGGTAAAGCAACCGGTGCAGTCTCCAGAACAGGGTTATCCCCTTGAGGTGGTGCAGCTACTGGACTAGGTTGATAGCTGACTGGTGGTATCAGATTCTGTGGAGTGGTATTGCTAGAAGGCGATAGTTGATAATGTCGCTGGAGTAATTGGAAAAAGTTGTTAGTGTATTCTTGCTGATGGTTCAGATATTGCTCATGGATGCGGAGGCTGTCAGTTTGATGTTCGTGAAACCGCATGATGCTGCGTTCTGAACTGGAAACTACGAGCTGCTGTGTTTGTGTTTGTGGCTCGCTGAATTTACCATTTCCCCACAACGCATGTTGTTGCTGCATGAGTTGGAAGAAAGTTTTGGTATATTCTGTCTGATGGTTCAAAGATTGTTCATGAACCTGCAAGATATCATGTTGATGGCGATTGAATTCTATTAGAGTGCACTCTAAGTTGTCTATAGCTCTTAGGTAACTCAGAGGAAGTTCTGGACTAGGTTGCAAAGACTTGATATCTAGTTGATCTGATTGTCCGTTCTGCACAGATTTTACTCCACCATTAACTGCTACCTTCTCTGCTGGATAAGAGGGGTTAGCTTTATTGCCGTTCGCAACGGGAGATTGACCGTTAACTGCTACCTTCTCTGTTGAATGAGAGAAGTTAGGTTTATTACCATTTCCAACAAGAGATTGACCGTTAACTGCTACTTTCTCTACTGAATGAGATGGGTTAGCTTTATTACCATTCCCAACGAGAGATTGACCGTTAACTGCTACCTTCTCTGTTGAATGAGAGAAGTTAGGTTTATTGCCGTTCGCAATGGGAGATTGACCGTTAACTGCTACTTTCTCTACTGAATGAGATGGGTTAGCTTTATTACCATTCCCAACGAGAGATTGACCGTTAACTGCTACCTTCTCTGTTGAATGAGAGAAGTTAGGTTTATTGCCGTTCGCAATGGGAGATTGACCGTTAACTGCTACTTTCTCTACTGAATGAGATGGGTTAAGTTTATTACCGTTCGCAGCAGTGGATTTGACTTGATGTCCATTTTGCATAGCCTTTTCAAAGGACTGCTTGGTTTTTTCTGATATATAGTTGGTGCTATTTAAGCGGACATTCAAGAGTTTATTTGGAGAAGCTTCTGGGATTTTGTACTCCAGTTGATAGGGGTCTAAATTTTGCAAAGGTAATCCAGCAACGCGCAACTGGATAACAGCTTGCCGCAAAGTGCGATCGCTATCCTTGAGATGGCTAGTATTTAAAGCTACAGCTAAATGGGGGCGATCGCTAAGAATATCTTTTACCAAATTGGTGAGAACGCTTCGCGGGCCAAATTCAATGAAGCAGTAACCACCTTCAGCATAAATATTTTCAATTTCCTGCTTAAACAGCACCTGATTTTTCAGGTGTTCTTTGAGGACTTTTTGAATAACTTCCGGTTCATTTGGGTAACGCTTTCCGGTCACATTGGTGTAAACCGGGATTTGTGGCTCATTGAAAGTGACTTTCTCAATTGCTCTAGCAAAAGGTTGTTGGGCATAATCCACTAGTGGAGTGTGAAAGGCTGCGGAAACTCCCAGCAAGATGGTAGAAAATCCTTGAGTTTTCAGAGCCTCTTCTACAGTGGCAATTTCAGCTTTCGTCCCTGCTAGCACCATCTGATGTGGAGAATTCAAGTTAGCAATGGTGACTTGCGGGAAATTCTGAATTAGTTCTGTGACCTGATTGACATCTCCTTTCACCGCCAGCATTGCTCCAACATCCAACTGGGGATCTTCTGGTGCAGCCATAGCTTGACCCCTAGCTTTGACCAAGAAAAAGTAATCTTTCTCACTCAAAACCCCAGCAGCCCAAAGTGCGGTAAGTTCTCCAAAGCTATGTCCGGCGACAAAATCTGGCTTGAACCCAGTTTGTTGCAATATCTTGTACAGACCAGTGCTAAAAGCCCCAATTGCCGGCTGTGCATATTCTGTTTGCTGCAACACTTTCATCTGGGCAGTCTTTAGATCCAAATCAAACACAGGGTTAGGGAAAACAACCTCCGAAAGAGGCTGCAAACCGTCTTGGCGTAAAAGGCTGTCAATTTCAGCATAAGTCTGACCCAAGGAAGGGAAGTTAATTACGAGTTCCCGACCCATCTCTAAATATTGCGAACCTTGCCCAGAAAATAGGGCAACTACCTTCCCCTCTGTTGCTATGCCAGTTTTGCGGTAGTAAATTCCTTGGGGATGCTCCCAGGATTCTGCTTGCAGCTTGTTTCTCAGCAACTCAATACTTGTTTGCAACAAGTCGCAAGCTTGAGTGAGTGAATCAGCAACAAACCCAAGTCTGGCATTTGCGATCGGAATTTCTAAAGATTGAGAAGCCGAAATTAATTCTGTATAAAGCTGCTCTCCCGTATCGGATTGCAATTGCTGTCCAATTTCTTGAGCACGCGACAACAATTCTTCAGGCGTTGACGCAAATAGCAACACCGGCTGGGAAGGTTTGTGTAAACGATAAGGTTGCTGATGTTGACTTGTGTATTCTTCCAAAACAACGTGATAATTTGTGCCGCCAAAACCAAAAGAACTTACCCCTGCACGTCTTGGCTGGTCATCGCCGCTAATCCAAGGTCTGGTTTGGGTATTTAAATAAAATGGCGAACTATCAATATCTAATTTAGGATGCGGTTTGGTGACGTTAATCGTGGCTGGTAATACTTTGTGGTGCAAAGCCAAAGCCGTTTTAATTAAACTCGCTGCACCCGCAGCAGCTTTTGTATGTCCAATCTGTGATTTGACAGTTCCAAGGGCAATATGTTGTTTTTTGGGATTGTTTTCGCCAAAAACTTCTTTTATAGATGAGAATTCGGCTGGATCTCCAGCCATAGTGCCTGTGCCGTGTGCTTCAATCAAACCAACACTCGTAGGCGAAAATCCGGCATCTTCGTAAGCACGATGTAAGGCTCTGACTTGACCTTCTGGACGTGGAGCATAGATGCTTTTATAGCGTCCATCGCTAGAAGTACCAATGCCTTTGATGACTGCATAGATTCGGTCATTATCTCGCTGGGCATCCTCAAGGCGCTTCAGGACTAACATTCCCACACCTTCACCCAGCATCATGCCATCAGATTCGGCATCGAAAGGTTTGACATTCTCACCTTGGGAAACAGCAGGAGTTTTGCTGAAACACATGTAGGCCATAATTGAGTTGTCGGTGTCAACTCCGCCAGTGATCATCATATCGGCTCGATGCTCAATTAGCTCACTAATTGCCATTTTGAGGGCACCTAATGAACTCGCACAGGCGGCATCTACGACACAGTTAGTCCCGCCCAAATCCAGGCGGTTGGCAATTCTTCCTGTAACTACATTTGCCAGCATACCGGGGAAGGCGTTCTCATCCCACTGCACATATGCACTCTTGATTTTCTCGATGATTTTTTGTGTATCCTCATCGGATAAGCCACTGCCTTTAAGGACTTTTTCCCAAACCGGGTACTGCATTCTTGCAGTCAATGGAACCGCCAATTGCCTACCTAGTGCCACACCTAAGATTACACCAGTGCGATCGCGGCTAAACTGTCGAGATTCGCTGTAACCTGCATCTTCCATTGCTGCTTTCGCAACAATCAAACCTAGCAATTGTGAAATGTCTGTGACTTCTAAGCTGTTGGGTGGCAGCCCAAATTCCATCGGATTGAAATTAACATCCGGGATAAATCCGCCTCTTTTACAGTAGGTTTTATCAGGTGTTCTGGGGTTAGGATCGTAATAATCCTCTACATTCCAACGCGAAGGGGGAATATCAGTAATACAATCAACTTTGTGAATAATTTTTTCCCAATATTCTTGTAAATTTTGCGATTGGGGAAATATAGAAGCCATCCCGATAATGGCAATATCGGTTTTTTGCTGAGGTCTATTTATTTCGCTGGTTAGTGGTGCATTCTCAACCATAACTTTTTTAACCTGTATGAGCTTGAGTAGAGCCTGTTCACAGTTGCTCACTTCTTCTTGCAACTGTGCTAAAACAGCTTCAATTCTAGAAGCAGTCATGACTTTTTCTTTACTATTAGATTCTGGAAATGTAGAGATGATGATAAATTTCTTATCTCTACAAATAGGGTTAACCCAATTAGTTTTTAATTAAAAACTAAGGGCTATTGATGCTAAGTGATATGCTTTTACTTGAAAAACAAGGAGCCATAAACAAGACTTCAAGTGATTGTAGAGAGGATAATTTGAAGTCTAAATACAGAATTCAGACTTTTTTAATGGAGTATTTCACGCATCTAAATTAATCGCTCTAAATTAGAGATTAGCTTCAACCTTGCAACATAAATTGTTGAGCGAGTAATAACTTGGATCGTTTTATTCAGAAAACTTATCCTACTCCGTGTTATTTTATCAACTTGTTGCTTTACTTAATATTAGACTGGTTAATTCTCCATTACAATTGATATGCAACTTACATACAACGAGATAAGTGTTGCTAAATGAAATCTTGTTGATCATAACTTTTTAGGCAGTTGCAAATTAAGGATAGTAGATTTTTGGTTGCACATTTGCGGAATATAATTAGGTAGGTGAATCAGAATCTACATATAAACTTATACAGAATCCTCTTCTGAATTAGGATTGTTATCTCCTTTATTCGTTATTACCTGATGTTGAGCAGCATCTAATAGCTTTTGCTCAAGTCTACTAATACTAATCCCAAGCTCAGAAGCTTTTTTGATTTTCCACTCTTCTAGCTCACAATCATGTTGATTGAGCCATTCACGCACCGCAACGCGGGCCATCTCAGCTTTGCGAAGAGTCTGGCGAGCTGAATGAAAAATCAGTCGCTGGTTATCAAAGCTTGGCAATGAGAGCATGAATCGCTGTAGTTTCATTTTATCTGGGGTCTTTGGGGTGCGATCGCTGTCACTCACATAACTATTAAAACTCATTTCAATTAGTATGTCATATAGCAAAAACACATTGCTAAAATTGCATACAAATTGCATATATGTTTGTTTGATTACTTATTACTCATTCGATAAAGTAATAAAAAAATGATTTTTAGCTAATGATGAGTTGTCCTGCTAGCCTCAACTCCGGCCTCCATATATCAATACCCGGATGAGAAAATAAGTTGTCTCTTGATAAACCCTGTAGAGACACGCTATCCAAGTGGCAAGAAGTTAAATTTTCCTTGATGATAGCGATTTAGACTAGGTGGGTTATCAGTATTTCTGCCAATATCATTGAGTTAAAAAGAATTGTCGCTTGCAGAGCAACTTGCATAGGCAGGGAATGCACTGGCGTTAGAGGTTCAGCGAATTGTTACTTAACCAATTTAAATTTGGGATATAAGTACGTATAATAAAATATTAAGTTCTGAGACGTTGATTTTGCTAGCTAGCTTTTACATCTATCGCTAAGTTGATTTATTTTAAAAAAGAATATGTATTAATCAATCAGTTATTTTGTTTAATTTTTATTCCAAAAGAAGGAATTCTGTTGGCAATGTAACAATAACCACTAGCAACTATATCTTAAGAATGAAAGATTCTGGCAAACAACAGACCCATCACCAAGCAAATACTTATTTTGAACTGCTGAGAAACAGCGAGGACATAACACTGTTAAACAAGGATAGACAATTGAAACTATTGCCCATATTTTATATCGAGTATTTTGCTAGTTGTTTATCATCAAAATTGTTGCATATGGGTTGCAATTGAGTATCACTCAGTCTATCGTAAATGATTAAATAATGTAATTTAATACTGTTTGTTTAAGAAGGCGGAGAGATACATCAATAGGGAGAATATAAATATTAAATTCACCTGATTAACTGGTCACTCCATAGATTCATAAACGCACAGTATGACAATGCGATTTAATGCGATGACCCGTATTGTATGAAGCGTTCTGCATAATTGACTGTCACGAAAATATAAGATAAGGGCTTGCTGGCATGAGACTATCTGAGCTAGATCCACTCATCCCGCTAATTGAGTTAAGAGAAGAACTCCTGAAGTTACCAAAAGGCTACTCGTTTTATGAAGAGGAACTGGTAGATTTCTTATCCCGACGAAGATGGCCTGAAAGTAATCGCCGCATTGATCGGACAACTTTCTGGCGGTGGAGGAACGATAACGGAATTGAGCATCAAAAAGTATTTAGTCGATTGGATATTTTGAAACTCTGTCAGATTTGCGATCACTATCGCATAGATGGAACTCGTAGCGAATACTTGGCGATCGTTAAAAGTAAAAGAGAGGTAGTGCTAAACAAATAAAGCTTCCTCTGCCTAGATGCATAAAGTACCAAATGGATTTACCAAAAGTTGATTCTACTAACAGATTGATGGAACATCAATGCGATTGAATCTGGCTTCGGGAGATCCCCCTAACCCCCCTTTTTAAGGGGGGCAAAAACCTCTTAAAGTCCCCCTATTTTTAAGGGGGATTTAGGAGGATCTACAACGATTTTGGTTTTGTACAGGGATGTGTATAAACCATAGCTTCAAAAGAGGGGCTTAATTCCCTCATTTGAATTAGAGTGTTCATCCAAACATGATATAAGGTCTATTTTCATCTCTGCTGTTTCTGAATAATTCGGAAGCGCCTTGTCTTTAGACATCGCTAAATTGGAAGAGATAATTATGGTACAAAAACAAAAACAGTCATTCATAAAACCTGTAGGTTGGTGGACGGTTGTGTTAGCAACTACTATGACCGTAGCTACTGGTGCAGTCTCTTTATATACCTTTTCACGATTTCAGTCGGCCTCGAAAGTGGAGCCTATCCCAAGTAGTCCTCCTAAAATTACTGCTATTGCAGCCTTAGGACGTTTAGAACCTCAAGGAGAGGTTATTCGTCTGTCGGCCCCAGAGTCGCAAGGGGGTGTAAGAGTCACAAAACTCATGGTAAAAAAAGGAGACAAGGTGCGACAGGGGCAAGTAGTTGCAATTCTTGACAGTTACTTTCCTCGTCTTGCAGCCTTAGAAAAAGCCCAACAACAAGTCCTAGTTGCCCAAGCTAGTCTTAACCAAGTAAAAGCTGGCGCAAAAGCCGGAGATATCTCTGCACAAAAAGCAACCATTGCTCGTTTGGAAGCTGAGTTGCGTGGGGAAACTTCTGCTCAACAAGCAACGATCGCTCGCTTAGAGGCTGAGTGGCGTAATGCTGAAAGCGAAAATCAGCGATATCAGCAGTTATACAAAGACGGTGCGATTTCAGCCTCTGATTCAGATACTAGGCGTTTGCGAGTAGATACGGTTCAACAGCAACTCAATGAAGCTAAAGCTTCTCTCAACCGCACTATGGAAACTCTTCAAAAGCAGTTAACAGAGGCCAAAGCCAGACTAAAGAGTATTGCTGAGATTCGTCCTACCGATATAGCAGCAGCACAAGCTGATGTCGAAAGTGCAGTAGCCTCAGTTAACCAGGCTAAGGCAGAGTTGGATTTAAGTGTTGTGCGATCGCCTATAACCGGGCAAATCATGAAAATTAATGCTTGGCCTGGAGAAATTATCGGCACTACGGGAATAGCTGATTTAGGTCGCACACAACAGATGTATGTGGTAGCAGAAGTCTATGAAACTGATATTAAAAAAGTGCGTATAGGTCAGTCAGCCATTATTACTAGTGATGCTTTACCAGGAAAATTACGAGGAAAAGTTGCAGATATTGGTTTGCAAGTTGGCAAACAAAATATCTTTAATAACAATCTTCAAGCAGACACAGATAATAAAATAGTTGATGTAAAAATTCGTATTGATAACCTGGAAGATAACCAGCGAGTGGCTGGTTTTACTGATTTACAAGTGGAGGTTATTATTAATATTTGAGAATTTTAAAGATAGCTTTGTTAACTCACTAAAAATTCTTTTGCTACTTAATAATATTTATTAGCTGGCTACCTTTTTCTTGTCTACCAAATGCTACGTGATCGCCAATTAGGAAGTACCTAAAAATTCTTGATTTCAACAAAGCATTCTTTCTTGATTGAATCTAATTTATATCATTGAGGTTTACTAAATGATTCTCAATATTCCCCTAGCTTGGCTACAACTAGTCCGGCAAAAAATTCGCTTTATTGTAGCTTTAGCAGGGATTGCTTTTGTTGCAGTTTTAATGTTTATGCAAATTGGTTTCCAAGCTGCCCTCTATGACAGTGCTACGCAATTGCATAAGAATCTAGATGGAGACTTATTTTTAATTAGTGCTCAATATAAATCTCTAACTTCAAATCAAAGCTTTTATCGTTCAAGTTTGTATCAAATATTAGGTTTTGATAGTGTAGAATCAGTTAGCCCTTTATATGTGCAATTCGCAAAATTTAAAAATCCTAATAACGGTCTGAAGTTCCCACTATATGTCCTAGGCTTTGACCCAGTTAAATCAATCTTTAAATTCCCTAATATCGAAGAAAAACTCAACTTAATTAGAATCCCTAACATCGTCTTGTTTGACCGCGATTCTCGACCAGAATTTGGAGCGATCGCTAAAGATTTTGAGCAAGGTAAAAACATAAAAGTTGAAATATTCAGCTACACTGGATTAGTTGGCTATAAAGTTAAAATTGGTGGTTTATTTACTTTAGGGCCTTCCTTTGGAGTTGATGGTAATTTAATCGTTAGTTCTTCAACTTTCCTTCGAATATTTCAAGATCGTCCAGTACAAAAAATAGATATAGGATTAATTAAGCTCAAACCTAATGCAAACCCCGAAAAAGTTTTGGCAGATTTATCAGCCAAGCTCCCCAAAGATGTAAAAGTAATTACCCGCAAAGACTTTATCGCTATGGAAAAAAGCTATTGGTCTCTCAGAACACCCATTGGGTTTGTATTTAATCTGATGGTGTTAATGGGGTTTGTTGTTGGTGTAATCGTTGTTTATCAAATTCTTTATAGTAATATTTCTAGTCATTTAACTGAATATGCAACATTAAAAGCAATGGGATTTAAAAATAAATACCTATTAAGTGTAGTTTTTCAACAAGCTTTAATCTTAGCATCCTTAGGTTATGTTCCGGGTTTAGCTATATCTATAGCCCTATATGATGTGTCAAAAAATGCTACTAAGTTACCAGTTATCATGAGCACCGATAAAGCAATTTTAGTATTAATCTCAGCAACATTAATGTGCTTAACTTCTGGTTTCTTATCTACGAATAAACTCCGAAATGTAGATCCAGCAGATATTTTTTAATTTGATAACATTTTATACCATCATGAAAACAAAATTTATTGTTAGCATAAATGACCTGAATCATTACTTCGGCGAAAAAAAAGTACGAAGTCAGATATTATTTGATATTAATTTTAATATCAGATTTGGAGAAATTGTGATTATGACTGGGCCATCAGGTTCAGGAAAAACAACTTTACTGACTTTAATTGGTGGGTTACGCTCTGTCCAAGAAGGAAGCCTTAAATTTTTAGGTCAAGAGCTTTCTGGAGCTACTAATGAGCAATTAGTTAAAGTCCGCCGCCATATTGGCTATATTTTTCAAGCTCATAACTTATTGGATTTCTTAACAGCTAGGCAGAATGTCCAAATGTCACTTGAACTGCATAAAAATATTCCCGAATTGGAAGCTCGCAGCAAAGCCGAAGCTATGCTCAATGCCGTTAATTTGGAGAATAGAGTTAATTATTACCCATCTGATCTCTCAGGTGGACAAAAACAACGGGTAGCCATTGCTCGTGCTTTAGTAAGTCATCCGAAATTAGTTTTAGCTGATGAACCTACAGCTGCTTTAGACAGTAAGACAGGCCGAGATGTTGTCACCCTGATGCAGAAACTAGCTAAAGATCAGAATTGTGCCATCTTAATGGTCACTCACGACAACAGAATTTTAGATATTGCAGATCGCATAATTCATATGGAAGATGGTTATCTGGTCAAAGAAGTTTCGTGATATACCAAATGGGTGAGAACTAAATGCTTGTATATTCTAAATATATCCTTGGGAATACCATTTTAGTTTAATACTGGTACAAATTATCAGTAAATAAGCAGAGGGGAAAGAATTTGTATCAGTCAGTAATTAAAATTAGATAACAAACTAACTGACAATAAACATATTCCTTAAGTCTAATGTCAAAACACACCTGGAGTATGAAGTTATAAGTTTTCAGGTGAAATAGGATTGTAGAGTATTCTTAATCTAGTTTCAACCGCTAGCAGCATCTGGCTGCTTAAAATTTCTAGTATATTTATATCTTACTAGCTAAAACCTAATGCCAATAAAGTAATTCGATTTCTTGAGACCAAAATACTGTTTAACTTAGCGATCGCTTCTACTTATCAAGTAGGTAGGTGTGAATAAATAAAAGGTTTATATTGTATCTATTTGGGTAAAAGCAAGCTATGCATCAAGTATCCTGGAGTTGGTTTTATCCCTTATTATGATTAGGTATTATAATTATATAGTTTATTACTGCCTCCTTAGTTAATACATCTAAATAAGTAAATCAAAAATTGTGGTTTTCATTATAGATGGATAAATATTAGGAAATTATATGGTTGAAGATATTGTTTTTTGTCTACAAGAAGCAGCTTTATACTTTATATCAAAAAAATACCGGACACATAAAGATCCTTCTGAATGTTTTGTGAACCCTCCCTGTGGATGTGCCAATCCTGGGCATACTTTACAGTGTGAAGATTGCACTTATCTTGAAGCCTGTTTGTCTGATTGCAAGCTCCAAAAAACTTCATTATCTTCACGTTCATAAAGTAAGTTTAATGCCAACTTAATTCCTGCGATAGAATTGGTTTTACTCCTATGGTAGAAGTCCAACAAAAAACTAGCTGCTATCCTGAGTAAGAATGACAAAATAATTCACAATAAGTAATTAAAAATCATAAATACAAGTGAATGTAATTTTTATTATAAATATTAATTATTATTCCTTGGATGTTGTGAACAAGCCGCTTTAATCCTGGGTTCCAATTATGAATTTGTAATTACTGATTATGAATTAGTTTGATTCTGATGAATAGAAAGTTGTTGTGGGAGCTTAAAATGCTTTCAATTTTTCTAAAACGAAACTAGTTAAAAGACTCCTCAATCTTTCTTGTCGAAATTTATCTGATTTAGCAGTGGATTGAGTAGGCAATATTGGTTTTGAAAATCAACCACAGAAATCTAAAACATAAAAGGAACCATAACTATGAAGCCTTTTGATTTATCTAAAGCTGTTTTGGCTACTGTCTTTGCCATCAGTTTCGCTTCTCTGTCCTTACCACCTTCTGTTTATGCCCAAAGCGGAGGCTCCGGCAGCGGAGGTTCCAGTGGTGGCAGTAGCTCAGGTACTGGAACCACAGGTACTGGCACTACAGGTACTGGAACCACAGGTACTGGCACTACAGGCACTGGCACTACAGGCACTGGAACCACAGGAATTGGAACTACAGGTACTGGCACTACAGGTACTGGCACTACAGGCACTGGCACTACAGGCACTGGAACCACAGGAATTGGAACTACAGGTACTGGCACTACAGGTACTGGAACCACAGGCATTGGAACCACAGGCACTGGAACCACAGGTACTGGCACTACAGGTACTGATCCCGCAGGTACTGATCCCGCAGGTATTGGAACCACAGGCACTGGAACCACAGGCACTGGCACTACAGGTATTGGAACTACAGGTGATCCCATAGGCACTGGAACTACAGGTGATCCCACAGGCACTGGAACTACAGGTACTGATCCTACAGGCGCTGGAACTACAGGTAATAACAGGAATACAGGAATCACAACTTACCAACAAACTAGCGATCGCGGTTTCGATTGGGGATGGCTAGGTTTACTTGGTCTAGGCGGTTTAGCAGGTCTGGCTCGTAATCGTCAAAAAGTCCGGGCTTATAGGGATCCTAATGAAGTGACAAGTTCTCGTTCACTCTAGGCAATCAGGTATTAGGCATTGGCAACTAGTCACATTTTATTAGTGAGCGTGGGCTTTGCTCAGTGTCCACGCTCATTTTGGACTTTTCTAAGGAGATAGGTTTGTGCAATGTCCTAAAATTACTGATTATGCGTTGAAAATTTCCCATGCTATTTGATGCATTTAAAAATCGTAAATCTCCTAAAATCGGATTCATCAAAACTGACCCAACCTGGCGCGTAGCTTGGGGAACAGTTGATGCAAATTATGAAGATATCGCTTGGCGAGATGAAAAAATTTCTGTAATTCTACCACGCACAGATTTTGGATTTATAACAGATAAATTAGCAATCAGTTCTGGAGAACGATTTGTTGTTGTTGGTGATGTTTGGTTAACTAACCAAGTGCAGTTGCTGCAAAAGTTAGGAATTGAACCGGATAACTTTAAAGGAAGTTCTCTGCAACTAATTGCCAATCTTTGGGAACGATGGGGTAATGAAAGTCTTAGCCAACTTGTGGGGATATTTGCGCTAGTGGTTTGGGATAGAGAAAAACAGGTGTTGCGGTTAGTCCGCGATCGCATCGGTGTTCGTACCCTCTATTACACTACCACTGGTTCGGTTCGTTGGATTGCGCCTCAACTGAGAACTTTATCACCCTATCGTTCATCCGATTTAGACTTGGTGGCGTTGCGAGATTATCTTTGTTGTGCCTTTGTTCCAGGAGAACGAACGCTTTGGGAACAGGTGCGGGAACTGCGACCCGGAACCGTTTTAGAATTTCCTGACTACAAAGTTAAAGCTTATTGGCAACTTCAAGAAAAGATTATAGCGATAGATCAACCCTTAGCATGGCATGGCGATCGCTTGCGAGAATTACTAGACCAAGTTGTTCAAGAATATTTACCACCAGCAAATCAACCCGTCGGCGTTTTTCTTTCTGGTGGTTTGGATTCTAGCGCTATCACTGCTTTAGCAGCAAAATTCCACAAAGCACCAGTTCACACTTTCTCGATTCATTTTGGTTCCGAATGTCCCAATGAGTTAGAATTTTCCAGTCTCGTCGCATCCCATTGTCAGACGCAGCACCACATTTTGGAAATTAGTTTTAAGGATATGTGGGAACGTCTACCGGAAACAATGGCCTATTTAGATGACCCCATTGGCGACCCACTGACTGTTCCCAACCTTTTGCTGGGACGACTGGCAAGAGAAAGCGTAGAAGTAGTTTTAAATGGTGAAGGTGGCGACCCCTGTTTTGGTGGGCCAAAAAATCAGCCAATGCTAATAAATAGTTTATATGGCTCTGTTACTAATCAAGATGCATTGCAAGCTTATTTAATTTCCTTCCAAAAGTGCGCTGTTGACTTACCGCAACTTTTAAAACCAGAGGTTTGGACAGCAGTACAAACAGTACCTTGGGTTTTTGAAGAAGATTTATATTCCCAAGCCAACTATCTCAATCGTTTGATGGCAATGAACATCAAATTTAAAGGCGCTGACCAAATTCTGACGAAAGTCAGTAACTTAACTCAAGCCGCCCTTTTGCACGGTCGTTCTCCTCTGTTTGACCAACGAGTAGTAGACTTAAGCATGGAAATCCCTCCAGAGTATAAGCTTTCTGGGGTGGAAGAAAAGGCAGTCTTAAAACAAGCGATTACCTACGGTACGTCTCCGACGAACGCAGATATTTTACCAGACGCAATTATTCATCGTCCCAAAAGTGGCATGATGGTGCCAGTACAGTTAGGATTTCGGAAATATTGGCAGCAAGAAGCCAAAGATTTATTGCTCAATCGAAATGCGGCTATCACTCCTTATTTGAACCAGTTGCCAATTCGCAATTGGTTAAACTATCAAGGAGATACTTGGAGTCGTTATGGTGTGAAGCTGTGGTTACTTGTGAGTTTAGAAATTTGGTTACAGGTGAATAAAAAATAATAGTACTGAAAGCAAGAAAATAATACACGCTGACTAGTTCAATAATGCAGAAGGCAAGATAGGTTTTAATTTTTTCAACTGGATAGTTATCGGTTTACTTGAGAGGATGTTTGAAAAGTTGTTTGTGATTTAAGGTAAGGCTTGTAGATCCTCCTAAATTCCTCGAAAAACTAGGGGACTTTGATTCCATTCCCCATTTTTTAGGGGAGTGAGGGGGGATCAATAAGTGTCTAAAAATACAAGCAACTACTCTTCAAACAACCTCTAAGTATTTTTATCATGTCTTTACCTAATCTTTAATTTATCAATCAGTAATCCTAGGTAAGATGTATTGAGTAAAACGCAATTTCATCTTATAGAGGCATATAAAAAAGTTCAATAACTAACTTGAAAATACAAAAATTGCGTGGATAGCCTAGACATAAGAGGATGTTTGAAAAGTGTTTAGCTTTAGGCTCAGTTTTATAACCAACAATAGGACTTTTACAATATCCTCTAAATATATAGAAAAAATTCTAACTTGATTACGCAAGCTGTTTAAAATCTAGCTGTAATATTAGGTTTAAAAAAGTGTTTTTTAACAAAAATTGCTTTTTATTACCAATTTATATAGCTACCATGAATAATCTAGTTTATTAAAAAATATCAGCCAAATTGGAGAGAAATCTAACATGAAGAATACTTGGAGGCATTGGATTGCGATCGTTAACCTAGCTGCGATATCTACGACGGGCTACGCCTACGCACTAATGCCAACGCTAGTATTTTTAGCATTCTCTCATCGGGCAATTGCTGACGATCCAGGAGCATGTTACATGGTAACCTCCTCTGGTAAAACTGTTGGATTGGAAAGGCTTTGTGGCAATATAACCGCACCTTCACCTTCAGATAGCAAAGTTTTTCGAGTCTCAATCAAACGCCGCTTTGGTGGAACTCCTGTAATTGATGTTACCTTCGATGACAAAAAAACCTTTGAAATGATTGTAGATACAGGTGCTAGTGGAACCGTTATCACTCAAGATATGGCGAATACACTTAAACTCCAGGCTACAGGTACAATGCAAGCTCAAATTGCCGATGGTAGCGAAGTAGAATTCCCCACCAGTAAGGTAAAATCTATTGCGGCAGGTGGAGTTACAGCCAATAATCTTCAGGTTGCGATCGCACCAAAAGCAAGCATCGGCTTACTGGGCCACGATTTCTTTGGCAGCTATGATATTAAGATTCTAGAGAAAGAGGTCGAATTTCATCACCGCTAATGTTCGCAGCTAAAAACGTAGTATCCTACATTTTGGTATCTAAAAATAAGTCCAAAATCATGAGGAGAAATCCCATAGGATTACTAGTTAGCGGAGTGATTGTCAACTCATGACTAAGCTGATTGAATACGAAGAAGCCAGCGACGAAGTACGTGCAGTATATGACGACATCCGCGCCACACGCCAGAATGACTATATCAATAACTTTTGGAAAGCTATAGCCAATCATCCCCCTACCTTGCAACGAACTTGGCAAGCAGTGAAGGAAGTGATGACCAGTCCTGGTGAGATTGATCCACTGATGCGCGAACTAATTTACATCGCCGTGAGTGCGACGAATGGCTGTGAGTACTGCATCGCCTCGCACACAGCAGGGGCGCGTGCCAAAGGTATGAATGATACCATGTTCGGGGAACTAATGGCGATCGCAGCCACTGCCAACATGACCAATCGCCTCGCCAACGGCTACCAAATTCAGGTGGACGAGAGATTTAAGACGTAGGAATGTAGGCTTGTCTATCCCTGCTTAAAAATAAGGTTTAGTAGAATTATTGACTATGCCAAAAGTTCAGATTAACGGGATTGATTTGTTCTACGACATTAAGGGAAAGGGTGAGCCTTTGCTATTAATAGCTGGCTTCCTTTGCGATCATGCCTATTGGTCGCTGCTTATGCCATCGCTGGTTTCGCAGTATCAAGTTATTCGCTTAGACAACCGAGGTATGGGGCGAAGTTCTGCTCCTGAGAGCCAGTATAGTCTCAAACAAATGGCTAGTGATGTTGCAGCACTGCTCGACCACATTGCGATCGATAAGGTGCATCTAGCAGGTCATTCAATGGGTGGTCAGATAGCCCAAGAGTTAGTGTTAGCACATCCTGAAAAGGTACAAAGTCTGATGCTACTTTCATCCTTGGCTAAGGGTGATAGATTGTTTAACAGCATCATTGAGACTTGGAGCGAACTCTGCGGTAATGTAGACCTGAAACTTTATGAAAAAGTCGTATTACCCTGGATATTTACAGATACGTTCTACTCGATTCCTGGGATGATCGAAGGACTGATCGAATTTGCAATCAGATATCCTTTCCCGCCTGCGACTCATTCACTCAATCATCATAGCCAAGCCATGCTTGACTTTGACACAACAGACCGCCTTCAACAAATTCATTGTCCTACCCTAGTTCTAGTCGGTAAACAAGACATTCTCACCCCGCTAAAGTTTTCCCAGCAACTTGCTCAAGGCATTCCCAACGCTGAACTTGTAGCCCTCAACGGTGGAGGTCATGGCTTCTTGATTGAGTCGCCGGATACTGTGGTTTCAGCCATGCTTAACTTCTTGGGGAAGTTGAAGCCAGCTTACATAAGTTGACACTCCCCCACCAAGCTTACGCTGTGGTGGGGGATTCTTGTTTCTTAGAAACACGCTTTTGAGCACAAGTGCCAACGAGTCTTACTGCTTCTCCACAAGCTTGAATTTCTGCGTGTCCCGCAGTATTTGTTGACAACCCTTCTCTACGAGAGGCTGCGCCAACGACTTCGCTCAGGGCAAGTATTCTAATCCCCTCT
>NZ_WBKL01000065.1:0-37543 GCF_015714705.1 Nostoc sp. NZL
CTCAGATACTGTTTCTGAAAACTTGGAATGTACTACCCTAGCAGAACAAGCAATTACTACACACAGCAGCCCTGTTACCATTGTTGTGCTAGATGAAGGGAATTTGGAAGCTAGTGCCCCAACAGAACCCGCAATTAAGCTAGATAAGGCGATCGCTACAGAACAGGCAATTGCTACACACAGCAACCCCGTTACCATTGTTGTACCAGATGAAACTGAGGAAGATATCGATGAGCCTGTGAGTCCTGTTTGGCTCAAAGGTGAGACGGCAGAGCAGATTTTACAAAATTTAATAGATTTAGCTTTACCCGCTTCTGAAGCCCTGCCAAAAGATGAAAAGGTTACAAATTCTCCAGCAACACAACCACCGCCACCATTACTGCTAACTTTAGACCAGGATACTTACATAGCTCGTTGGGGACAAGCTCTTACAATCAATGGGCAGATAGAACTCAAAGAAAAGACTAATCTAGATCAGACTGAAACATTATCCCCAAAAAGGCTGCGAGCGCTTGAACTAGGAATTGAACTGCGATCGCCCCTAGAACCAGAAATCTTAACCCAGGTACGGCAACCCTTACCAGACCAGGAGTTGCCCTTCATCATCAATACCTCAATTAATATTCCTGCTGACTGTGAATCTAAGTTAATTTTGGCAGATATCAGTTTGTATGGTAAATTCGCCGATGTTAGTGAAGTCATCCGGTTAGCCAGCCAGTCTTTCACCATTACAGCAGATGTAACAGAATTACTGGCAATCACAGCCGCAGCAAAACCTAGTACATCCTTAAATGACCCCATAACACTATCGGACTCGTCTGCTGCTTTTACTGAGCCGGAGACTGCTGTGAGGATCGATTTGAAACTATTCAATCTGGTCAATATTCCAAAAACAGATCAGTCTCAGATACTCAATCCATCCTCAAATACACCCTTACCACCGCAAATTAACCTGCAAGTTCTGCGAGAAGCCACCCTGCGGACATCTAACTTAAAAAATTCAGTTACTTCACCTCAATTGCCGAAACTGCCACCTATTCAAAGCGATGCCAACCTTCCCACAGATGTTGTTGCAGAACCCCCTATACAGGATGAGTTTCTAGAAAAGGATGCAACTATAGCTGCCATCAACTTGGAGCAGTTGGTCATCAGGCAACGTCGAATGCCAATGCTCGACACTACTTTGCCATACTTGAAACGCCTACAAACTTTGTCAGGTGATACAGAAGAAGTAAAAAGCAATGTCCCCCCAAATTCATTGCCAGTTGCAGCAGATGAAGACTTTCCGCAGTTGGACGAAATTGTAGTTGAAGACGAAAGTATACCGGAATTAGTAGTAGATGATGCACAATTCCAGGAAGAATCTGTTGCTGAAGTAGAAACCCAGCCAAATTCACAATTTATTACAACAGGTAACCTTTACTCATCTCCTCTGCTCAGGAAGTGGATGCAGAGCCAAGGATACTCTTTGCCTGAATCCATTAATGATCTGCAACCTCAAGACTACGATAACTATGTTCCAGCCCAGCAGACCCAGCTTTCTCTTAGTGCTGAAACTCCCAATACTCCCAATGTTGATGTCAACTTGCCGTTAAACCTAGATGCTGATACAGAGACGTGGGAAGAAGTTCAAGAGTCGGTTTTCGATCTTGGGAACTTTGGGAAAGACACAGACACAGCAAAGGAAGCTGATCTAGAGATAGGGGAAGATACGGTAGTAGAAAAAGTATCCGAACCACCACTCTCAATGGCTCTGGTAACACAACTACCGCCTCCCCCTCCTCCGATAAAAATGAATATAGCGTCGGCTTGGTTAGCGCAAGAAATTGTTGTAGATGATACATATGATGAACTGGAAGCCGATGTAACAAAGAATTACTCCCTTGAAGAAGAGAAGCAACCACTGTTAGGTTTATCCTCTTCTCCACCCATAAATACGGCAGTCATTGAGCCTTTGCCAATTCCAGAACTGCATATACCAGACGGCGAACTAATCGCCGGCAAGTTGATCATAGTGCGCGTAGTACTGCCTGAAGTACCTCCCCAAGTTGTTGTCAAGTTATGGGTTGAAGATTATCAAACTCGCTGGTTACTAGAGGGGCCCCATTTACTGGCAAATCTCCTACCTAATGCCTTGGGAGGATTGGAAGTGATGACGCAATTAAACATTCCCTTTGGCTGTTTGGAAATTCGCTTAGAAGCGATCGCACTTGATCTAACAACCCAACAGGAAAGTCACAAAGTCACAATAGTGCGAACTGTGATTCCTCCAGACTTGCCCAACTTGCAGCTAGATGAACTCCTGGGTATGTGATAGTGAGTAGTGAGTAAAAATAATAACTTAAGGACAAGGGAAAAAGGAAGAATTATTCAAGAAAGCTTCCCCTACTCCCACTCCCAATATGAGCTGTGTTAAAAATATGAAAGAATTTCAAAAATCTGGCAGAATTTGCAGTAAGCTCATTTTGAATTGTAGTGTTATTTAGCAGGAACCTTTATTATGGCAGCTTCCTTTTTGCCTTCTATCTTCGTTCCCATCATTGGTTGGGTTCTACCAGCTATAACCTTCGCGTTTCTATTTTTATACATTGAAAGCGACGATATCAGCTGATGTAGTCATGAGTCAGTAGTCATTAGTCAAGTTTTCGGACAAACGAAAGTTATCAATTCTGTCAGATACGTTTCTAGACTATTGACCAAAATTAATACCGCCTATCTCATAGAGACAGGCGGTTTTTTTAACGTTGATTTCTCAACAAATGCTAGAAAATTCTAACTTATAGTGTTCGGTTCAAACTAACTCATGTTAAATCGAAGAACCGAGTCCGGCGTAGGCACCGTAAAAGAAAATGCCCAAGACTGTAATTATACCTAATCCTGCGATCGTAGCGACGACCCACAGGGGAATTCTCCCACTTCCAGACACAGCTTCTCTCCTCCCTTAACAACTAATCAACACACGTTCAATAAACAAAGATTAACAACAGTAGTTCCCAGTTAGTTAAAGAAGTAACTGGAAAACAGAATCCCCAGAACGAAAACTAGTAGTAGTCCCAGGTATAGTGAAGTCCGGTTTAGTTCAACCGGCTGATTATTGGGATTGGGCGATCTTTCTACCATAATTGCTCCTAACGTTGAATAAATTGCATTGCGGCGATCGCGCCTAAAAAGAATACAGTTGGTACACCTAAGGTGTGAACTGCCAGCCATCTAACGGTAAAAATTGGATAGGTAACTGGTTGATTGATGTTATTGCCGCTAGTCATGATCTCAAACTACTTTCCAATAAATTGTTCAACTTGTTTTTTAGCTTCAAAACGGTTCTTCACAATTGGCACTTCCTGCCGTGCTGGTGTGAAATACTCGTCGGGGCGGGGTGTGCCAAAGGCATCATAAGCCAGCCCGGTGCTGACAAATAGCCAACCGGCAATAAACAATGCCGGGATGGTGATGCTGTGAATTACCCAGTAACGAACGCTAGTAATGATGTCCGAAAACGGACGTTCTCCAGTGGTACCTGACATTTAGATCCCTACCTTATACATAGAGTGTTATTGAGTTTATTATCCTACAAAGTTAAGAAAGAGTTACAAGTTACAAAGTTCTTCTCAGAAATAGTGCATGGGGCATTGGGCATTGCGTATTAGTTATTTCTCCCTGTGCCCTCTGCCTCTTCGGTAACTAAGCAGCCTCTGCTGGGGAAGTTGTTTCAGGGTTTGGTAGATATTTGAGCAAAACGCCGCGATCGCCAATTATAAATCCCCGCTCTGGCTCTAAGAACACAATTTTATACAAATTAGCAGCAACTTCTTCTACCTCACGGTCTTTTTCCCAAGTTTTGCCACCATCGGCACTCCGTAGCAAATTACCGCTACCGCCACCTACCCAAATTTCATTGGGTGTGCGATATGCCAAATCCAGTAAACCCCAACTAGTAGATAACTCTGGATATTTTGCCTCTTGCCATTCTTCAGGTTTAGTTGGGTCACTAAACTGAACTTGACCTCCCCTGGCTAGCAACCACAATTGCCCATTGTTAGCAAAACCCATATTTTCTACCCGCCGAGAACTAATGCGGTTATGGGGTACCCAAGCATCTTGTCCCGGTTCCCAAGTTGAGTAGAAACTACCCTTAGCGGAAACGGCAACATATTTACCATCAGCAGAACGTTCCAAGTTACGCACTACACCGACTGCTGATTCCACCTGGGCTTTCCAATTTTTGCCGCCGTCTGTGGTCTTATATATGGCTCCTACATCAGTAGCCATTTCAGCTGTATTGTCTGCTAGTGCCTTAACTGCGATCGGGCTACCTGGTAGCTTTTCGCTCAGGGGAATACGCGACCAAGAAGCACCTTCATCGGTAGTGTGCAGCAACAGTCCAGGCTCTCCGGCAATCCAGCCTTCTTTGCCTGCAAAACTTACTGAGTCAAAGCGATACTTCTGCTCATCCAGTTGCAGTGTGATTGGTTTCCAGGTATTACCACCATCATTGGTTTCCAAGAGGGTGGCATTGCTACCTACTAAGTAGCCATGCTCAGGGTTATTAGTAAAAGCAATATCCAATAGATTCGAGTCTGTTGGCACAGAAATTACTTTCCAAGGGTTGTAGCTAACAGAAGGAACTTTGCTACAACCTATGCACATGATGACTACTATTAACAAGGCAGCTATTCGTTGCCAACTTTTCACAATTGAATGCATTAGTATTTCTTAAGTTGTTTCTAAATTTCTGTAGGTGTTCTCTAAAAGGTTTACCTTATACCAATTTTGGATTTTAGATTTTGGATTTTGGATTAAAAGTCCTTATTAAAAAGCTTTTCAAAAATTCCAGAAAATATTAACCCAATATGGTATTGAGGGTCATGACCGCTCTACGGAACTGGTAAAACGAACGACACATTTATGCGATTTTAATTACACAGTAAACTCCCTGTTTCCGATATAACGGCTGTTATTGCAAGCCGTAGAGACTGATAAAAAACAAGAAGCCAAGAGCCAAAGCACCAAAAATTAGGATATTTTTTTGTGTTGGCGTTAGGTTATTGACACCCAAACCGTAACCGAGATTTTCTTTGAAGCCTGATGCAGTACCCGCAGGGCCGATGTTGGCAAAAGCGGTTTTTTTAGCACTACAAACTGGACAGCGCCAATTTATGGGCAGTTCTGCAAAGGTTGTCCCTGAAGGAATATGATCCTTGTCGTCTCCCTTTTCAGGTTCGTAAACATAACCGCAGGCGCGACACTCGTAGCGGTCTAACACCGTAGTCTCAACAGCTGGTTCGCTCATGGCTAAGGCCTCGCAGAGGAGAAATCTTAAATATACGTTAAAAATTATGACATAATTGTTAGACTTTTCTATCACTAGCAAAAGCGAATTAAATACCTGAAGTGCATCTGTTTCCCAGATTTCAGAAAAACCAAACAGATATAATGTAAAAGAAAGTAACGTAATTCAAGGGATTGGGCATTGGCTATGGGGAATTGGGGCATTCCTCTCTCCTAAAAAAAGAGAAGCTTTGATGCTTGCTCCCCTTCCCTCCAAGGAGAAGGGGCTGGCGGTTAGGTCTGTATTGAACTCAACACAGAATCGCTATAGTCCCTAATCTTTAGTCGTCAGTACCCAATCTCAGGTCACTACTTAAAATACTCCATAAGCGGTAGATACTCATTGTGTTTGTCCTCAGCGGTTACGAGTACCTTCTAGGCTTCTTCATAATCTGTAGCCTAGTACCTGCCTTAGCGCTCTCAGCATCCAAGCTCCTACGACCCAGTAGTTACAGCCCAGAACGTCGCACCACCTATGAATCTGGTATGGAACCCATCGGGGGAGCCTGGATTCAGTTCAACATCCGCTACTACATGTTTGCTCTGGTCTTCGTCGTCTTTGATGTGGAGACTGTTTTCTTGTATCCTTGGGCGGTAGCTTTCCACCGTTTGGGGCTATTGGCATTTATTGAAGCGCTAGTCTTTATTGCAATTCTTGTAGTCGCTTTAGTTTACGCGTGGCGTAAAGGAGCTTTGGAATGGTCTTGAATTCTAACTTAACAACCCAGGGCAAAGAGCGAATCATCAACCCCATTGAACGGACTACAATCACTCAAGACCTTTCAGAAAACGTCATTTTGACGACGGTTGATGACCTCTACGACTGGGCGCGGCTTTCTAGTTTGTGGCCGTTGCTGTTTGGTACTGCTTGCTGCTTTATTGAGTTTGCAGCTTTAATTGGTTCCCGATTTGACTTTGACCGTTTTGGACTAATTCCCCGTTCTAGCCCCCGCCAAGCCGATTTAATTATTACGGCAGGGACTATTACGATGAAGATGGCTCCCCAACTGGTGCGTCTTTATGAACAAATGCCGGAGCCGAAGTATGTAATTGCGATGGGAGCTTGCACAATTACTGGCGGGATGTTCAGCGTTGATTCTCCCACGGCAGTGCGCGGAGTCGATAAACTGATTCCTGTGGATGTGTACTTGCCTGGTTGCCCTCCCCGTCCAGAAGCAATTATCGACGCAATCATTAAGCTGCGAAAGAAAATCGCCAATGAATCGATGCAAGAGCGGGATAAAATTAAGCAAACCCACCGCTACTACAGCACGACTCATAATTTGAAGCCAGTAGAGGAAATCTTAACTGGTAAGTATTTGCAGTCAGAAACTCGCTATGCACCACCGAAGGAATTGACGGAAGCGATCGGTATGCCAATACCACCTGCACTGCTGACAGAAAAGGCGCAAAAGGAGGAACAAACCCGTGGCTGAAGAAGAATCTAAACCAGTACCAGCAGGTAAAGAAGAGGCATTGGTACAAGCGGGTAAAGTTTCCCAGTGGTTGACAGAAAATGGCTTTGACCATGAGTTTTTAGCACCAGATAAGAATGGTGTAGAGATAATTAAGGTGGCGGCAGATTTCTTGCTTCCTACCGCTACAGCCCTTTATGCTTATGGGTTTAATTATCTCCAGTTTCAAGGTGGCGTTGACCTTGGGCCAGGACAGGAATTGGTAAGTGTGTATCACTTGATTAAAGTCGGTGATAATAGCGATCGCCCCGAAGAAGTTCGAGTTAAGGTGTTCTTACCACGGGAAAATCCCGTAGTCCCTTCTCTGTACTGGATTTGGAAGACCGCAGATTGGCAAGAGCGCGAGTCTTACGATATGTTCGGCATTATCTACGAAGGACACCCAAATCTCAAGCGGATTTTGATGCCGGAGGATTGGGTGGGTTGGCCTTTGCGGAAGGATTACATCTCGCCTGATTTCTACGAGTTGCAAGATGCTTATTAGATATTGCTGAATAGAGACGCGATGAATCGCGTCTGTACAATATAGTTTCGGCAGTGATTAACCCCTTTCCGGTGGCGGAGAGGGGTTATGTTTTTGATGTTTCATTCCAAGTTGGTTGACAAAATTTGCTGTAATTGGAGGCAATACGGTTCAGTTAAGGTTTTTTGATGAAAACTCTAGATCGCTAAAGACGCGATAATTCATCGCGTCTCTTGTCTATGGAAACGCGGAGGTTCGCAAAGGAGGGAGAGGTGGGATAGAGATATTCAGTGAAATTTCTTAGTAATCGGAATAACTATCTTTACTGTTGTATCTATATTTATGGAAAGATTTAATATAAATATTTAAAGTAATATGTCAGAAACACCCAAAAACGACGGCATTTGGATTGTAAAGGATGAAATGCCTCAAATATCGATTCCTGATAGTGCTAAAGGCGGGAGTAGTAATACACGCAGTTAGGGAGAGGAAACTATCAGGGAACCTACTGGTAGCAAAGGGGTAGGAGATGCCGTTAAGGTTAGCGCTCAAACATTAGAGCAAAATATGACTCACTTTCTCAAACTCGTGGGAAGTTTGTTTAATTGATCGCGATCAGAATTAACCAGTATGATTATCTGCAACCGCTAAACTATGCCAAGCGGGATGCACTGTTAATGCAAGAGTTTCTGGGCAATGAAGCAGGATTTGAGCGGATATTCTTCTTCTTGGATTGCTTGACTTGGTGGCTTTTTAGGTCGCAAAAGCGATGGCTCTCCCGGCGTGAAAGTTCTCTGGCGTGGATTGAGTCGATTAGATGATCTGGTTGCGGGTTGGCTTACTTGTCAGTCTCTCAATATTTAATTATTACTCCATTGTCTAGTCAGTTTTTTGGGTGTTTTCACTCTTCTACTTCCGAGCTTTTAGGTTTTACAACCACGTAGCCATGAAAAAATAATACTTTTTGAGACTCTGTTAATTCTCATTGCCATTCTCTCCAGTCACTGGTGATTTTTTCTCCATCCTTCCACCACATAAATACTTACTTTTGTCAATCTTTGTATTAAGAAAGATGTTTATAATGGATAGCTTTTTAAGGGGGGTTGGGAGGGGTCAAAATAATGTGCAACTTCGCATAAAATTGGTATTAGGTCTGTATTTCACGCAATTGAAAACCGCTATATTGCCTGCCCTTTCAATAACGACATCTTCATGCGCCATCAATCCTCTAGGCACATAGCTTAATGTCATTATCCTGAAAAAGAACGATCGTTTGTTGTCAAATACAGATTTTTCAGAAAATTTTTTATTCGCCAGAACTTTCTAACACTCCTAACAAACTTTTCAACATCAAATAAGCAGAAGTTCCTCCTGGATCTTGATGTCCAATACTCCGTTCCCCCAGGTAGCTAGCCCGTCCCTTTTTCGCCTGCATCGGTATAGTTTCTTGCAACCCCCTTTGGCCTGCTGCTACAGCTTTTTGCATAGCTTCCAGCGTTCCCTTACTTTCTCCTACAGCTTGCCCAAAAGCGTCTACAGCCGGAGATAGCACATCCACCATTGTTTTGTCTCCTAGTTGCGCTTTTCCACGTTGCAGCACACCGTCTAAGCCTGCTTGGAATAGTCCTAAAACATCTTGTTCTGTTAATTCTTGCTTCCCAACTAATGCTGTACTTGCTCGTAAAAACCAAGTGCCATAAAGAGGGCCACTGGCACCGCCAATGGAAGAAATCAAGGTCATACTCACGGTTTTAAGAATGTTGCCTATGTCCTTGTCTGCAAGGATTGGTAACTGAGTACTTACTTTTTTGAAGCCGCGATCCATATTTATACCGTGATCAGCATCTCCGATCGCAGCATCTAATTCTGTCAAATATGCTTTATTCTGCTCTATCTCGGTTGCAAATGCCTGCAACCACTGTAATATCTGCGCTTGAGTCAACATAATTCGTAATTCGTAATTCGTAATTATGAAATTCCCCAGCGCCAACTTGGTGTTTTGACTGGTGCATCCCACAAGCGGATCATCTCGTCATCTAATTTCAGCAGGGTAATGGAGCAACCTTGCATTTCTAGAGATGTAATATAAGGGCCTATTAAGTTTCGCACAATTTGCAATTCTTGCTGTTCGCAGAGTTGGGCGAGTTTGCGGTAAACAATATACAGTTCCGAAACCGGAGTTCCACCCATACTATTGACAAAAGCTAACAAGCGATCGCCTTTGGCAAATGGTAGATTTGTTAGTTCTACATCTACCCATTCTCCTTTGTCTTCATCCCACTCGCGCAGTGTGCGGCTGTATGGTGCATCCTCAAGGAGCGATCGCGTCAAAATTCCGGTAATTTCATCTACTGTTTTAATAGCTGTGCGTTCTATTCCTGGCTCGCCGTGGATACCGATACCTAATTCAATTTCGCGATCGCTCAATTCAAATGTCGGCGTTCCATTAGCGGGGACTGTACAAGATGTTAGAGCAATTCCCATACTTCGCCCATTGAGATTGACTCGGCGACATAAATTTGCTATTTGTGGCAAATCATACCCAGCCTCAGCCGCCGCGCCACAAATTTTCTCTGCCAGTATTGTTGTTCCCACACCCCGGCGTCCTTGGGTATAAAGACTATCCTTCACTGCTACATCGTCATCAATCAAAATATTTAGCGATCGAATGCCCTCACTACGGGCTAACTCCGTTGCCATCTCAAAGTTCATGACATCGCCACTGTAATTTTTGACGATATAAAGGATACCAGAGCCTCCATCTACTTGCTTGGCTGCTTCTAGCATTTGGTCAGGAGTCGGTGAAGTGAAAACCTCGCCAGGACAAGCGGCATCAAGCATTCCTCTGCCCACAAAGCCAGCGTGCATTGGTTCATGCCCACTGCCACCACCAGAAATAATTGCTACTTTACCCTGTATAGGTGCATCGGCTCGATAGACAAAAGTAGGATCATAATTCAGTTTAATTAAATCGGAATGAGCCGCCGCCATACCTTCTAGACTTTCCCGCACAAAGTCTTCCGGCTTGTTGATCAGCTTTTTCATAATCCGTGTTTACTTAAAAGGGTTCTAAAACCCAGGTTATAGCGCTTCTGGTTTGTATGCAATACAGTCTGAACTCTCTCTAAATCTCTCTCCTAAAAGGAGAGAAACTTTGAATTTTCCCCCTTCCCGACGCGGGAAGGGGGTTAGGGGGTTAGGTTTTTCATTAGCTTTTTCAGATGACCAAATAATTATGAATTATTCGGTCAATTCAAAGATTCCATCAACTCAATACACTTGTGCATCTGCTGGCGCATGCTTTCCCTATCAGCATGAAACCTTCGTCCATGACCTGGTAGCACCCACTCAAAAGAGTAATTAGCTAAGTTACGCATTGATTTAGTCTGTTCTGACCAAGAATACCAGCAGACACGGTGGAATGCAGCCAGTTGGTGCAAGCTTTCTGACCAAGCGAGATGATCGCCAGTGAACAAAAACTGATTTTTATAAAGTAGGACAGTTTGTCCTTTGGTGTGACCGGGAACTGGGATAATTAATAAATCTGGAGTCAAGCTAAATGGTTCAGAACCAGTTAGCTGTATTTCTACATTGCGAGTATCGGCAGTAATATCGTCAGCATGAAGGATGCGATCGCACTGAAAATGTTCGGCAAACTTTTGATGATCTGCGACATCATCCTTATGAGTTAGGTACATATAACGAATCGGCCCCAGTTCTTCTAAACGCTTGACTAAAGGCGGCGTAAACCGGGGAGAATCCACCAATATATTACCTTCTGGAAGTTGAATTAAATAGCTAGCAGCACCGTAAGATTTTTCAGAATGATAGCCACAGTGGTAAATATTTTCTGCTACTAATATTGGAAACTGTTGTTGAGCAACTTTGATATCTTTTGGTTTATCAACTGTGCCAATAGAACTAGTAGGACATGCCAAAAGTGCTTCAAGCGCTGCTAATCTTTCCGCATCATTACTTGGTTGATGATAAACCGCCGACTGTTCATCAACACGAGAAAAAACTTCAGGAGTCATCCAGCGACAGGTATCACAATCAATACAGGTATTATCTACATAAAAATCGCCGTTGACATTTTGGGGACGACGCTGATTTAAATGAGCCATATTAACCCTTTTGCTTCCAGCCGCTTACTGGGAAGCGATAAACTCTATGTCACTAAGCTAGCAAAAGTAACTTGAGACTGTAGCTGCCACTAGAAGTAAATCTGCTCAAAAATATAAAGGCTCATGAAACCCATTAAGCAGAAAATGGGAAAACTCAATAGATACCATCTGCTTATTCCCAAATATGCTTTACTGTTCTAATTCCAGTTGTTCAAATCCCTTTAACCCTGATGACAATAAGTTTTGTATTAAGTGTGGACAAACACTCACACCATTATTCAGAAACCGTTTTCGGGTAATACGACTTTTGAGTGAGGGTGGATTTAGCAGAACCTATGAGGCGAGGGATGTAGATAAGATAGATGAACCTTGCGTAATTAAGCAATTTGTTCCTCAATTTGAAGGAACGGCTGCACTTGAGAAAGCTACAGAGTTATTTAAGCAAGAGGCAAAGCGTCTCTATGACTTGGGAGAACATCCACAAATTCCCCGTTTGATTGCTTATTTTGAGCAAGATAAGCGGCTTTATTTGGTACAAGAGTTAATTGAAGGACAGAATTTATTACAAGAATTGCAGCAGCAGGGAGCCTTTAGCGAAGAAAAGATAAAACAGCTTTTAACTGATTTATTGCCTATTCTGAAGTTTATCCATGAACGCGGTGTAATTCACCGAGATATCAAGCCAGAAAATATTATGCGCCGTCTGGATGGCAAGTTAATATTAATTGATTTTGGTGTTTCTAAACAGATGAAGGCACCTGTTTTAGGTGTTGGCACAATAGTAGGAACGCCTGGATATGCACCAATGGAACAAATGCGCGGTCAAGTTTTCGCTGCAAGCGACCTTTATAGTTTGGGTGTGACTTGTATTCGGCTGTTAACCCAATGCTTTCCAAAACCAGATGGTTCTGATGAACTTGATGATGCGCTAAGAGGTGGGTGTAGATGGAAAAAATATTTACCAAAAGGTACAAAGATTACACTTGTTATGATTCAAGTTTTAGATAAATTAATTCAGGAATATATTCAAGATCGCTATCAATCTGTGGATGAGGTAATACAAGTTATTAATGATGAAAATCTGAATTCAGCAGTAGGTATAGATTATAAAATTTTGCAAAAGTTACTAGTATCTGGAAAATGGCGAGAAGCTGATCAAGAAACCTGGAAGCTTATGCTTAAAATATCTCGTCGAGAAAAAGAAGGTTATCTCAGAGTAGAAGATATCGAAAATTTTCCTTGTCAAGATATCTTAACCATTGATATCTTATGGGTAAAATACAGTAATGCACGCTTTGGTTTTAGTATCCAAAAGCGAGTATGGGATAGCCTTGGGGGAAAACCTGACTTAGATTTGGAAACTTGGAAGTATTTTGGAGAGTGTCTAGGTTGGCGCATTAAAAATAATTGGAAGCCTTATGATTTTCTATCATTTACATTAGCTGCTCCGGCTGGACAACTACCCAGAGCAGTATGGAGTATGAGATTAGATGGAAGAAGAAAAAGACTCTGTGCCCTTACATCAAGGCTTATAGATTGTAAAATTTAGTAGTTAAGGTAAAATTCGCTATGACTGAAATTGTATTTATCGTTGAAGATGATCCAGATGGTGGTTATACAGCAGTAGCTCTAACTGAGTCAATTTTGACTCAGGCTGACGATATAGAAACACTACGGGAAATGGTTTATGATGCGGTTAACTGCCATTTTCCTAATGAAGAAAATTGTCCGCTAAGAATCTTACTTAAATAATAAGGTATTAAAAATTTTCAGTTTTGGATTTTAAGTTTTACAGATGCGTAGGCGTAGCCCATCGTAGACATCGCAAATCCGGCAAGCTCTAATTATTATGTATATTTTTTGATTTATCAAAATGCGATCGCGCCCCTTTACCAAACGCGATCGCTAAATTTTCCATCCCCTAAGCAATAAAATGCAACTGATTGATCGCTGCATTAATCAGATTATGGGTAACGGGAAGACTATCAATTACCATCCCCAGACACAACAGCATCATGTAGGAGATGGAAAAGAGAAACAACTCTTTAGCTACAGCGCGATCCTCTGGATTTTGCAACAAACGCCAAGATTTGTGGATAAATAATCCTCCCAGAATTACAGCGATCGCAGCATAAAGAATTCCACTCGCGCCCAAGGGATAAACCAATAACACGGTTGCAAATACTGTTACCAGCGTGTAGTACCAAATCTGCTTTACAGTTGCCGTAGTACCTTCAATCACAGGTAACATTGGTATCCCAACTTTTGCGTAGTCATCTTTAATCATCAGAGCTAGCGCCCAGAAATGGGGTGGTGTCCATAAAAAGACGATGGCAAAAATCAGCCATGCTGACCAGCTTAATGTACCTGTGACAGCAGCCCAACCCACTAAAGCCGGAATTGCCCCAGCCGCACCACCAACAACGATATTCTGAGGGGTGTGGCGTTTTAGCCAGTGGGTATAAACCAAAATATAAAAGACGATCCCAGAGAAGGCTAGCAGCGCGGCTAACAGATTGGCAAATACTGCTAGGAGTGTAAAGGAAATTGTCGCTAGTGCGATCGCAAAAATTAGAGCATCACGCGGCTGAACCTTACCGGATGGCATCGGACGATGGCGCGTCCGCTCCATGTCATAATCAATATCCCGGTCATAAACACAATTAATCGTCTGGGCGCTTGCAGCAGCCAAAGTGCCACCAGTGAGAGTTACTAGCAACAGCAATGGGTCTACTTCTCCCTTAGCAGCAATCCACATACTCCCAGCCGTGGTAATCAAAAGCAACGGAATAATCCGAGGCTTGGTTAGCTGGTAGTAACTTTGAATTACCTGTAAAAACGTTTGGTGGTGGCGAGAGACATTAGTCTCAATCATTTTGGCTCTGGTTCCTTATTTTTCAACAACTTATATGCAGCCCCCGCTCAAGCTGGCTCTTTCAGGCAAATGAAAACACAGATTTTCTGCACCTGCGTGGGTCGCAATACTCGCCGTTGCGGCCATAATTTAGTGCTGAGTTTGGAGAGACGCGATTAATCGCGTCTGTACAAGAGTTAGAAATTTTTCCTTCCGCTATTCCCCCTGTTTCCTGACTCCATACTCAGCAGTCATTGCTCAACACTGTGATCTCACGGCTAGTAGCCCAGTCACGCAGTGCGAGAACTGTGAAGACCACCAAAGTACCAAGCAAAGTAGCTCCTATAGCTTGGTGAGAGACGGTGAGAGGCTCAACTTGGAGGTGTAATTTGAAAGTGGCGAATCCCAACAAGATTTGTAAGGTTAACAACCCACCAGCTATATTTGCCAGTCGCCGTAAGGCTGGATGTAGTGCTGGTGTTCGCCAACAGATAAATACCATTGCCAAGGTTGCCACTGTTGGTGGCACCAAACCAGCAATATGGCTGTACATTACCGTACAAAGTTGAGAACCGCCAAGGCATTGGTGTAGTGCCCAGCGAGAGCCTACCAAAGCGCCTAGCAAACTTTGCAGGTAAACCAGAATAGCAGCAGTTAAACCTACCCAAGGCAACTTACCAATGGTTCCAGTCCCCTGATAGGGCGTGAGCGCTGTGCCGATAATTAGGAGGGTGCTAAAAAATAACAGCGCCGTTCCTAAGTGAGCGGTAACGATATCAAACCGCAATAGCTCGGTGACGGTGAGTCCACCCAAGATGCCTTGGAAGACAATTAAAAACAGGGCGAATGTGGATGCCCAAGGCAGCCATCTGGGTAAGAAACGACGATGCCACCAGGACAAGCCGAAAAGTGCGATCGCGCTTACACCAATCAAAGCTGCATCCAATCTGTGAAACCACTCCAGGAACACCTGGAGATTCATTTGCTTGGCTGGCACCAGTTCGCCATAGCATAAGGGCCAGTCTGGGCAAGCAAGTCCAGCATTCATCACGCGGGTGGCGCTGCCTATTGCCATCAAAATTAAGGTGGCTATGCATATTTTCCACACCAAGCGACGAATCATTTCCTTGGGCTTTTGCTGCTGAAGAGCCGCTTCATTTTGTTGTTGTAGGACAAATTCGCTCATTAACGATACCTTCTGCCCGCTCTTGGTGGATCTGTTAAAATTTTCAATTTTCTTTTAGCGTCCTATCTTCACCCTAGCGTATAGGCTAAGGGTTTATAGATTAGCACTCACTTATACTTTGAATCACTCCAGAAAGGTTTTGCCTGAAGCTTTAGGTATTTTTCAAGATGTGAAAAATTGATTAATGACAATTAATTTAAACATTCTAAATTTTTCCTTAAATTTTTCCACTGAATTTTAGGAGAAGGCAGGAGGCAGATAGCGCAGCGTAAAGCCTGCGGCATAGCTTCGCTTAGAGCGAGTCCGCGAGCGTCGGGCAGGAGGCAGGAGGAAATAATTATGAATGAAAACTTTAGTTTTGGGTATAAAACCCAGTGGTTCAATCCCATACTTTTAAATGCATCTGAGTTACTCCTGCCTCCTGCCCCCTGCTATTCACCTTGTACTCAAAATTAGTAAAATAGTTAAAAAAATTAATAAAAATTTCAGACCTTTGGACTATATGCCTTCCAGCCTAGACTACCTTAGTAAGTGAACAGCTTTAAGATAACGTAGTAAATTCAATTAAGTAAGCCGTGAAGATTCCAAGTTCAATCTGGACATTACTCATTGGCATCGTGCTAACGCTAGCCAGCCTTTGGTACGGTCAAAATCACGGTCTGTTGCCAGCAGCAGCGACAGATGAAGCCGTATTAGTCGATGGTCTGTTCAACGCGATGATGGTCATTTCTACAGGTATATTCCTGTTAGTTGAAGGTATTTTGATTTACTCCGCATTTAAATACCGTCGGCGTGCAGGTGATAATGAAGACGGCCCACCAGTTGAGGGCAATGTACCTCTAGAAATTCTCTGGACGGCGATCCCAGCAATTATCGTTATCGGTATTTCTGTTTACAGCTTTGATGTCTACAACGAAATCGGTGGCTTTGATCCCCATGCTATCCATCAAGCGCCGATGATGAATCAGGAGTCGATGGCAATGCCTGGAACTGCTATGGCTGCAACTTTAAGCGATACTCCTCCCAGCACCGAACCCAACCTCAATCAAGAAAAATCTGATGAGGCAATGCAAGACCCAGCTACGGCAGAAGTTCGTAATGCTGACCAAATTCCCCAACTGCGGAATGCTCCTGGTGTCGGTAGTGTTGCTCCGACAATTGGGGGAACTCCTGATAAAGCAGGGCAACCAGCAGAATTACAGGTCAACGTCACAGGTCTACAATATGCCTGGATTTTCACTTATCCTGAAACTGGTATAACTACAGGTGAAATGCACGTCCCTATCGGGCGAGAAGTGCAAATCAATATGACAGCAAATGATGTCATTCACGCTTTCTGGGTGCCAGAGTTTCGCCTGAAACAAGATGCGATCCCTGGTAGACAAAGTGAGATTCGTTTCACTCCACAAAAAGCAGGAGATTATGTCCTGATCTGTGCTGAACTTTGTGGCCCCTACCACGGTGCAATGAGAGCAACAGTAGTTGTTGAGCCAGAAGAAGCCTTTGACAAATGGGTGCAAGAACAGCTAGTTGCCAGCAAAGAAACGCTAAATCAAGCCGTTGCTGTTAACCCTGCGGATTTATCCCCAAATGAATTTCTCGCGCCTTACACCAAGGACATGGGAATTCAGCCAGAAATCCTCCATCAAGTTCACCATTAGTCAATATGTTGTTTAGTCAAAATTCAATGACTATTAACTAATGACTAATGACTAATGTCTAATGACTATGACCCAAGCTCAAGTGCAAGAAACTGCCAACGCCCCTGCTCTTGTTGAGGAGCCAGGGATCAGAAAATGGCAAGACTACTTTGGTTTCAACACCGACCATAAGGTGATTGGGATTCAATACCTAGTCACTACATTCATTTTTTACTGTATTGGTGGGGTGATGGCTGACTTGGTTCGTACAGAACTGCGAACCCCAGAAGTCGATTTTGTCACCCCTGAAGTCTACAACAGCTTATTTACGCTGCACGCCACAATCATGATTTTCTTGTGGATTGTGCCAGCTGGTGCGGGTTTTGCTAACTTCCTGATTCCCTTGATGATTGGGGCAAAGGATATGGCATTTCCGCGCTTGAATGCTGTTGCTTTTTGGATGATTCCCCCTGCGGGTTTATTGTTGATCACCAGTTTAGTGGTAGGCGATGCACCGGATGCGGGTTGGACTTCCTACCCTCCCCTGAGCTTGGTAACAGGTCAAGTAGGTGAGGGAATTTGGATTATGAGCGTCCTTCTACTAGGTACGTCATCGATTCTAGGGGCAATCAATTTCCTCGTCACATTGCTCAAGATGCGTATCCCCGGTATGGGGGTTCACCAAATGCCCTTGTTCTGCTGGGCGATGTTTGCTACCTCGGCACTGACTTTGGTATCTACGCCAGTCTTAGCAGCAGGTCTAATTCTGCTTTCCTTTGACTTAATTGCCGGGACAACATTTTTTAACCCAAGTGGCGGTGGCGACCCAGTTGTGTATCAGCACATGTTCTGGTTTTACTCTCACCCAGCGGTTTACATTATGATTTTGCCCTTTTTTGGGGCAATTTCGGAAATTATCCCCGTGCATTCCCGCAAGCCGATTTTTGGCTATAAAGCGATCGCTTATTCCTCTCTAGCAATTAGCTTTCTGGGGCTAATTGTTTGGGCGCACCACATGTTTACCAGCGGTATCCCTGGTTGGTTGCGGATGTTTTTTATGATCACCACTATGATCATTGCCGTACCCACCGGAATTAAAATTTTCAGCTGGTTAGCGACAATGTGGGGTGGAAAAATCCAGCTTAACAGCGCCATGCTGTTCGCCATCGGTTTTGTCGGCACATTTGTAATTGGTGGAATCAGTGGCGTGATGTTGGCAGCAGTGCCCTTTGATATTCACGTTCACGACACCTATTTTGTGGTGGCACACTTGCACTACGTTCTGTTTGGTGGTAGTGTTCTCGGTATTTATGCGGCGATTTACCACTGGTTTCCGAAAATGACGGGACGGATGGTAAACGAATTTTGGGGTAAGGTTCACTTTGCCTTAACAATAGTGGGTCTAAATATGGCCTTCTTACCAATGCACAAGCTGGGATTAATGGGCATGAACCGCCGCATCGCCCAGTATGACCCCAAATTTACCTTTCTCAACGAAATCTGCACTTATGGCGCTTACATATTAGCAGTTTCGACATTCCCCTTCATCATCAATGCGATTTGGAGTTGGTTATACGGCGAAAAAGCTGGTAATAATCCTTGGAGGGCACTTACCTTAGAATGGATGACAACCTCACCGCCAGCGATCGAGAATTTTGATCAAACCCCAGTACTAGCTACAGGCCCCTACGACTACGGCTTGGAAAAGGCTAACGAAGGTGTACCTTTATCTGATCCCAATCCAGTCTTGTCTGGCGGGCCGAACTCAGTATTAAGAGCAGAACCTGATCCAGCGGTTGCTGCTAATCCCGAAGACCGTAAATAGAGTTATGAGTTAGGAGTGAAGAGTTATGAGTTATGAATGATGAGTTATAACAATTCCTAACTCCTAACTCCCACTCCCCATTCCCCATTCCCCATTCCCCACTTATCAAAATTCATGCAAAGTCAAACTATTGACCCAGCTAAAACCGAACTAAATCATCACCACGCAACGGAAGCGTCCGTCGGTCATCATGAAGAACATCCAGACCATCGCCTGTTTGGGCTAATTGTCTTCCTGATAGCTGAAGGGATGATTTTTATGGGGTTGTTCGGAGCCTACTTGGCTTTCCGTGCTACCTTACCTGCGTGGCCCCCAGCAGGTACCCCAGAGTTAGAACTATTGTTACCTGGAGTCAATACTATCAATCTAATTTCTAGTAGTTTTGTCATGCACAATGCCGACACTGCTATTAAAAAGAACGATACGCAAGGTGCGCGAATCTGGTTAGCAATTACTGCTGCAATGGGTGCTATCTTCTTAGTGGGTCAAGTATATGAATATACCCATTTAGAATTTGGTTTAACTACCAATTTATTTGCTAGTGCGTTTTACGTTTTGACTGGTTTCCACGGATTGCACGTTACCATAGGGGTTTTGGCAATTGTTGCCGTGTTATGGCGATCGCGCGTTCCGGGTCACTACAGTAACGAAAAGCACTTTGGTATTGAAGCAGCCGAAATTTACTGGCACTTCGTTGACGTGATTTGGATTATTTTGTTCGGATTACTGTATCTACTGTGAGAATTGATTATTTAGTTGTTCACTCCACGCGGACAACTTAATAGGCCCCCAGTCGGGGGCTTTTTTAATTAGTAGAATGCTGCCGTTGCAGCTAGCTGCCCTGATGTCACATTATTTTATCTATCGGTTGGCAACAAAATCTAAATTAAAACAGTTTCTAGAAGATAAAATATCTGGGAAGTTATCTAAAACGTTTTTTATTTTCTATAAAACAGTTTTATCCTTTATCTAGCAAGAGTTACAGAAAATTTATTCAAACCAGCTTAAACTTTTTTCACTATGAGTTTTGCTAAATATTAAGTGAGTTATTGCAATTGATATAGGCGCGACTAAAAAGTGGGAAAAGTGGGAAAAGTTGGATATTTTATAAAAACTATTGAATAAATCTGAATAATTGACAAGTTACACTTATTTCCCTCAAAGTCTTACCTGCTATTACTCTTGCTCTTTTTTATTTTTGTCGTACTTACGTTGACATGGCAACGCGATCGCGGTTAGTGATGACTAAAATCTGCCAACAAAATTGTGGTGGACACTGTAATAATATTTGTGTCTTTAAATTCCACTATTCGAGGTTTTGCCAGTAATCAGACCCAACAGTTAAAAGAAATAAACCTTCTAACTACTGAAAGTTATCTTCTGCCCACAGTTCTAAATACTGTGGGCTAGTGTTAAATTTACTTAAGTGATAAAATTATTGAACTATTCCAGAAATAAATTTTATATTAAGATACCTATAAAGGTATTAAATGAATCAATCAAGCGGCTAACCATAAAACTGCTCCAAAGCATAGGTCGCCTAAGAAGCGGACTGCCTCAAATACCAACAAATTTAGCGGCAGGTATTCATAACCTCACCTAAGCTCTGAATGGTCAGTAAATTAACCAGTAGTATACGCCACATGAGCCAGAACCGTCTAGTCAGAAAAACACTCCGAAGTCGCTTTGAGACTGTCAAACTGCTGGGAAGCGGAGAATCTGGCAATACTTACTTGTTAAGAGGTGCTATACGTAACAGACATCAATCCTCTCTTGCCAGAAAAACACTTAGGAATCGCTTTGAGATTGTCAAACATTTAGGAAGCGGGGGATCTGGTGATACCTACTTAGCCCTCGACTTAGATTTACCAGGGCGACCCCATTGTGTGGTCAAACATTTCCATCCAAAAGATTCCAATCCTGCTGTTCTACCCATTGCTAAAAAGCTATTTGCTCGGGAAGCGGAAGTTTTATACCAGCTAGGCAACGACCATGATCAAATTCCTAGACTATTCGCCCATTTTGATGAAGATGGAGATTTCTATTTAGTCCAGGAATTTATTGACGGTCATGCTTTGACTCAAGAAATTGTACCAGGTCAACGTCTTAGCGAAAATACAGTCTTAAATTTATTAAAAGATATCCTAGAAGTGCTGGCTTTCGTCCACCAAAATAATATTATTCACCGGGATATTAAGCCCCAAAATTTAATGCGGCGATACTCCGATCAGAAAATTGTGCTAATTGACTTTGGGAGTATTAAGAAAATTGGTGCTTTAGGAGCAGGCTTAACAATTGCTGTTGGGACTCCTGGCTATATGCCAAGCGAACAGGCTAAGGGAAAGCCAAAACTTTGCAGCGATATCTATGCAGTAGGGATGATTGGCATTCAAGCTTTGACAGGTTTAATACCTGAGCAACTACAAGAAGATCCCAATACTGGAGAAATTCTTTGGCGCGATCAGGCACAGGTAAGCGACGCTCTGGCAAATATTTTAGATACAATGGTTCGCGATCGCTATAGCCAGCGTTACCAATCTGCCGTAGAAGCTTTACAAGCGCTTAATTCTGAGCTGGCGTTGTCACAATCCTCACAGTCTGCTGGCATAAACCAAAACACTGATGATAGCTATTTGCTAACTTATAAAAACTTTCTTTTGCTGCTGGGAATAGGTCTTGGTGCTACCACTAGCTTCATAGTAATAGTTTTAATCTATACATTTATTAATACAGGTACATCGCCTCCAAACCAACCTACTCAATTAAATAATTTTATAGAAAAATTAGTTGAGCCACGGTTCATTAATGTTCATGTGAGTAGCTTAATAGCGAAATCAGCAGCTAAAAGAGGAGTCTGTAACAGCAATTGCACTATTGCAAAGACTACTAAAGAGCAAATTAAACCTCACTACAATTAGAAAAAGTAATCATCTACCAGTAATCATAAAACTGGCTATTAACTGACTTACTTTAGATTTGTTTTAACCTAAATATTGGTAGATTCCTGTAGGATAAATATAATAAACAACATTTTAAAGATATGGACAATACAAATCAAAGAAAAGCTTTAATTAGCGGCGAAATCGCCCTCTTTCTTAGAGGTTTGATTATTGGGAAAGTGCTGACACTTATGGTTATTGGCGGACTGCTTTGGTGGTTACTGCGGCCGAATTTAGCGTCCCGTACCAGCATTAATTCCTCTAATCAAAATTTCAACAGCCTCTCTAGTACTGCATCAACTTTTCAGACAGTTGCTGATGTCCCTACTGACTCATCTAACTACGGAGGCAGTACAGCTTGGGCATCTATCCGGCAATTGGTAGATTCTCAGATCCAGAGCGATCGCCCTGAACTACAATTACGCTACGTAAACCCTGTTAATGGTAGCCCTGGTTCTAGCTCCGGCATTCGGATGTTGCTTGATGGGAAACTAGACTTTGTTCAGTCTTCTCGTCCCCTTACAGATGAAGAACAAGCTATGGCAAAAGAGCGAGGCTTCACCCTTGAGCAACGTCAGGTGGGTAGGGATGGCATAGCGGTGGTAGTCAACCCATCGCTCAATGTGCCTGGTTTAACTGTTGATCAATTGCAGCAGATTTATTTGGGAAAAATTACTAACTGGAATCAAGTAGGTGGGCCAAACCTAGCCATTACACCTTTTTCGCAACGACCAAAGGACGCAGATACAGTAATATTCTCTAGCAACAGCGACTTAAAGGGGCAAACACTAGGCTCTAATGTGCAGTATGTCTACTCTACTACAGAGGCAGTGCGGCAACTCAGTAAAACCCCTGGTGGTGTCTATTACGCTTCTGCACGTTCAGTATTACCTCAATGTAGTGTAAAGGCTTTGCCATTGGGTAGTACTTCTAATCAGCTAGTTCCTCCCTACCGCGAACCTTTGGTATCGTCTGAGCAGTGTCCTCGTCAGCGCAACCAGCTAAATACTCAAGCGATTAAAGATGGCAGTTATCCGATGATTGCTAATTTATTTGTGATTATTAAGCAGAATAAAGGTCGAGAACAGCAAATTGGAGATGCATATACCAAATTTTTATTAACTGACCAAGGGCAAAGGGCAATTGAACAAGCTGGTTTCGTTGGGGTTCGCTAGTACAGCGATGTCTACGACGGGCTACGCCTACGCACTTTCCACTACAGTTTCTTCAGATCCCCGACTTCTTTAAGAAGTCGGGGATCTTTGGGAAGCGATCGCACCATATCCCTTTTAATCCAATCAGGTATCGGATCTTTGAAATGTTGATTATTGCGTGGAAAAATAGGCTGTGATAAATGTTTAGAAATTTCCGACCAGTCAAAATCAGCTTAACGTCAAAGCGGAAGTTGCTACAGGGTGCGCGGAACACGGAAACGTGAAGGTGGAAGTTGCTACAGACTGCGCGGAACACGGAAACGTGAAGGCGGAAGCTGCTACAGGGTGCGTGGAACACGGAAACGTGAAGGCGGAAGTTGCTACAGGGTGCGCGGAACACGGAAACGTGAAGGCGGAAGTTGCTACAGACTGCGCGGAACACTGAAACGTGAAGGCAGAAGTTGCTACAGCCAAGACAGAAGTTGCTACAGACTGGGCGGAACACGCAAACGTGAAGGCAGAAGTTAAGCTAGTTTCTGCATGAGATTTTCTGACCTTAATTCTCCCGCATCGCCACCGCAAGTTTTTCTAAATTTTCACGAACAGCCACACTACGAATATGATTTACACCCCAAACTCGTTCACAAATATCTAAAGCTTGTAAATAAAGCGGTTCTGCTTCATCATAACGTCCAGTTTCACGATAAATTTCTGCCAGATTATTGAGACTTTCAGCAACATTGGGATGATTTTGTCCCAATAGGTGCTTATCAAGTTCTAAGGCTTTTATACACAAGGGTTCCGCTTCATTGTAACGTCCCTGCTCCCTGTACATATAACCAAGAGCATAGATAGTATCTGCAAAAAGCGGATGCGCTTTTTGCAATAGACGCTGCTTGAGTTCTAATGATTGCAAAAACAAAGATTCCGCTTCACTGTAGCGTCCTTGAGCGCGGTATATTAAACCTAAATTGTGCAAATCTGTTGCAACATCAGGATTCTCTTCTCCCAAAAATCGCTTATCTAGTTCTATTGCTTGTTGCGACAATGGTTCAGCTTCACTGAAACGTCCTTGATGATAATAAAGTAGCGCTAAATTATTCAGTATGAGAGCGAAAGAAGGATGATTTTCACCAAGCAGACGTTTTTCGAGTTCTAATGATTGCAGATACAAAGGTTCTGCTTCGTCATAACGTCCTTGTTCATCATACAGTAGTGCCAAATTGTTCAGACTGGCGACAACATCGGCATGATTTTCTCCTAACAGACGTTTCCTCACTTCTAAAGCTTCTTGATATAGAAGTTCCGCTTTATTATATTGTCCAGTAGATTTGTAGAGTCCTGCCAAATTATTCAGGCTAGTAGCAAAAGAAGGATGGTTGTCTCCTAGCAGGCGTTTCCTCAGTTCTAAAGCTTGTTTATATAAAGGTTCGGCTTCGCTATAGTGTCCCGTTGCACGATATATTCCTCCTAAATTATTGAGGCTATTAGCTAAGTCTACCTGCAAACCTAATTCATTTTGTAGTTCACTTGCTTGGCGCCAATATTTAATTGCTAATTCCTGTTCTTCTTGATAATTTTGAGATTCACCCCGTTCTAATCTACTGCGGTAAATATCACCTAACCTTGAATATAAGGTAGCCAAGGTAGGATCTTTAGTTCCCTGTTCCTGTTCTACTTTCTCGATTAGCCTTTGTAAATCTTGGATGGGTAAGAAAAAAGGGTTATTTTCATTAGTATCTGTGCTGGCTAATTCTGTGTCTCTAAAAACAAAGCGTATATGTTCTAGTTCTTTACCAGGAATAGCATTTGTCTTTTTAGATTCAAATCGGAATACACCATTGCGCCAACTCCAAAAATCAGGGGCTTTTTTAATCAGGCTGACTAAAATTTGGTTAGTTACCCAAAGCACGATCGCAAACGGAAATTCGCGCAATCCTTCCCTTGTCCACTGTAAGTAACCAAAAAATTTCTCCTGCTCTGATTGCTCATTTCCCAATCTGAGAAAATAAAGTTGTTCAGCACCCGTCACAGTAATCACCGCCGGCTTCTGCTGACGGAGATATTCTTTTTGTTGTACCAGTTGGTTAAGAGCAGCTTTGAGGCTCGGTTCCTGACGTGCTAAAGTTACTCGATATGCGCGAAAGGCGGGTTGTAGTTCAGCTTCATATTGAGCAATAATTTCATCACGAAAGCTAGCATCATCGCAAACTGCAATCAGTAAATTTAATCCCCGCTTTTGAGCTTCAATAGAAACAATTAAATCATCATACGCATCTTGATTTTCTCCTTCATCAAATAATTCTTCATTTAACATTAATAGCTCCCTGTCTTTTCAAGCTCTCGATAATAATTGGATGAACATCGTACCAAGTTTCATCAGTGCGATATTCTAGAACATACAGCCCATGTAACAAATCCAAAAACTCTGCTTGTTTGGGGTCATTTGGCATAAATTGTTCATAGACACTCTGCAAAATATCTATATCAATTTTTCCTAAACGTATAGAAAAATCATTGCGGATTTTATTGATTGCTTGAAGGAGAATTTTATCATCAATGATAACTTCGGCTGTGGGATTGCGCCGGATCATTCGCAAACATATACGGCAACATTCCTTAGAAATCCGAATTAGCTCTCGCAATACACCACCACTGTAAATCACAATCTTTTCAGCAGTTTCTGCCGTGATTAATTCACTGGAAATCCGCTTTTGTAAAACTTCACCGAGAATCTTTGTTGCTTCCGGTCGAGGTTGGGCATTAGGGAAGCGATTTTTACCTTTATCAAATATTTTTAAGACAGGCATTGCCACAACTTGATCATTGGTTTCAGTGGCAATTATTGTGCTGATAAATGTTTCTCGAAGGACTGCGATTGGGATAGTGTAAATAATTTGAAAGTTAGGTTGACAAAGAGCTTTAATGTTATCTCTATAAATCTCGTTAACTCTGCCTAAGTCAAGTTTATCTAAATCATCAATAATTACTAAAACATTTTGTTTCGTTGCAGCTTGAATTAGAGCAGCAATTTCATTAATTCTGGCAACTAAATCTGATAATTTGCGTTCAAACTCTTGCTTAATCTCATCCCGAACGCTAGCATCAGCTTTTAATTTAGAACTAATCAATTTTAAGAGGTCAAAACCTATACTAGCTTCTGCTTGTAAATTTAATTCTTCAGTGCGAGTGCGGGTAGCAAACCACTTATAAAGAGCCTCTTTAGTAGATTGAGGAATATCAACTCGGCGGGCTTCTGCCTCTGTCATTAAATTAACTGCGATCGCAAACAGTATATTAATATGATTAACAGCCGACATTTCAATTTTGTCAGCAATAGAAAAGAGAACTACAAAATATTTATCTTGAATTTGTCGGCTAAATTCAGCTAACAAAGTAGACTTACCACATCCTCGATGTCCTGTAAAGACAATTTTGCCATCTCCATTAGGACTATCTTCTACTAATTGGTTCAAGTCTGCAATCAAATCATCACCATATTCGACTCTAAATCTTTCCATTTCGTTCCGTTCCATCAACGGGAATAGTTCGAGATTGCTGTATGCTTCTTGAAAGGAGTTTAATAAGCCTTGAGACATTGGATAGTGCCGTAAACGTGCTAACTATTCATATAATGGCTCATGATTTTTGAAGCACAAGTTCAGGCAATGTCTAGGATAGAGTATGCCTATATAACTTCTCAAATTCCGTTAATAAATAACTACTAAGTGAGTGGTATGTTATGTCTTAAAAAGAGATACCCTAATTCCCAAATTTCAACCTATCAATGAGTAACAGAGGTCAATAATCAATAAGACTGAATGATAGATTATACATGCGATAATTTAGACTGAATGATAGATTATACAGATAACATCCTAAAAGCTACTTAACACATAAATAAAATAAAATTTTCAGTTATAAAAATAAATTTTTAGTGTGCTTCGTCTCATCCCCCTCTAGCCGATGCGATGGTAGCTGTTGTTACTATTAGTTAGTAGTCTGTCAAGGAATAGTTGACAAGTACATTCTTTGTAAAGACGGCGATTTATCGCGTCTCTCTAATGTGTCAGTCTTTTAAACGCGATTTATCGCGTCTCTACAAGTTACATTTAGCCCACCTTTAAAGTAAAGCTTTGTCGCAGATCATTGTCTAAAAATTCCAATTTATCTGATTATCTGATTCACAACAGATGTACTCTGAATACGCCATTTACCTCGTTCTCGAATCAAATCATACCGAACTCGCAAATTATCATTAGAAGAGTTTTTAAACTGACCATTTTCATATAACTGGGTCGCTTCTCTAACCGTAGCTTCCACTGCCGCACGATCTGCAAATAAATCAATTCTCTCTACAGATTCGACCTTCAGGCTATGCTCATACTTGCGGTAGCGATTGTCTAACCTATTCTGTTGAGCAATCAGCCTCCATTGAGATAAAGCTGATCCAGTTAAAATCTGCTCTAAATTATTAATTTCATGATTCGGCCCTAAAGCTGCGGCTTTGGTAGATAACCAAGTCCGAATAACTTCCTCTGCCGTTGCACTTGTTAAAGGGCCTTCTGCTGATTGTGGGTTACTATTTGGATCGGGAATAGGTATTGGTGGTTGATTTATTTGTACAAACAACTCTGAACTACGCACATCTTTTGTAGGAAAAAACAGATTTTTTAACCATCCAAAAGTTGTTGTGGCTAACACCCAGAAAACTAATATACTCACCAAAGAAATAAACACTCTCCACACCAGCCGTGTTTTTCCTTCTATGGTGTTCGCAAAAGTTCGCCGCCGCCGAGGACGACGAGAATGAGGACGATTGTCTGGTAAACGTTCTCGGCTAGCAGATGGAGTAGGTTTTCTCCGCCTACGCTTTTGGTTATGACCGGGTGCAGCACTTTTAGCTGAACCGTTCAAATGCTGATTAGTGCCTCTGCTCATCCGTTCGGCAGTAGGAACCTCTGATTTTACACTCCCAGATGAATTCCACATGGGTAGTGAGAAGTTTGAATATTCGGGTGTTTCTTTTGTTGGTGTTTCTGGCAAATCTGGATCAGGGGTTCTGCTGTGATTAAATTGCGCTGAGGTCTTAGTTGAATTATTGTGGAAATGAGGCTTATTTGTTTGGACCTGGGGAAAATATTGGGGGTTAATTACAGCCCATTCATTAGTTGTTTCTGCATCAGTTGGCAGTGCTTCTAAATAAGCTTGCACCTGTTGATTAGCAAAGTAATCTTTTAGGAAAGCTTGCTGGTTTGCTAAATCTCGAAAATGAGGAAATACTTCATGTTGCAACCATTGTTCTGCATATAAACACAGCCCTGGTAACAAATCTGGAGAATCTTGAGATTTTTCCCGAATAAAAGCTAAAGCTTCGTATTCCTGACTAAGTTCTAAAACACGAGTTGCTTCTTCAGTTTGTCCCAAAAGTAACGCACATAGAGACTGTTCTAAATGTACATCTTGGCGTTTGCCAAGACGCATGAGCATTTGTCTTGCTTGACGAATTAAAGCAGGTTGTCGTTGAGCAAATCCCCGCGCTATCAAAGCATAAACAGCTAAATAAGTTGCAACAGCAGAATTGCGTTTGCTTTGGGCTTCAAATAACTTGTGCTGCTCTGCAACTGTTAAGTGGTTGCGTAACTGCTGGATAAATCGCAGAAAGTCATCTATGTTTAAACCAGAGTCATCATTGTTCGTGCCATCGATCCCGCCACGATCTTCTAAGAGGTTTTGTAATAATTCCAAACCTTGCTGTCGTTCGGCAGTTTTTTCTTGAGGTAGTGCCAGCAACTCCAAAATTCGATATGGTCGCAACTTGTAAAGATCAGCCTGAATTTCTGCCTGTACACTAGAAAACAAGCCTTCGCGTACTAGCAGTTCTTGACCAGTTTCTAGGGATATGGCGGCATTTTCATAGTGACCTTGCTGCCACTGTTCCCGACCTAATTCTAGACAAGCAAGGGCAACAGTGAGAACAACATCTGGATGTTCAGCGCTTTCATAAATTTCTTCGTCTGCTAAATTATTGCCCTTTCTTGCACTTGTAGCACTATTTTTATTTACTAAGTACGGACGACCTAGTTTCAATACAAGTTCGTATTCCCCCAACTCTTGCAAAATTAATAAAGCGCCAACTAATTCGTCTTGGGTAATTTCGATACCCAAACTCTGGGTGTCAATACCCCTTTTGGTGCTTTCTGGACGATTTTCCAGTGCTACTGCGGCAGCAGCAAGGTTATCAGGGTCATAGGCGTGGGCAAGATAGAGATGATCGTAGGTACTGCGTTGTTTTGGATCTGATAAAACCACGTAAGCTTCTTCTATAAGTTGTTTACGAGAAGAAATTGCTGCCTGAGAATACTCACGTCGTGGCAATTGTACAATGCGATCGCTGTATGCCTGTCGCAATTGTTCATCACTTGCCGCTAACGGTAGTCCTAAAATTCGGTAGTAATCTAGCGGAATTCGCACAGCCTACTTCCCCTGCACCGTGATCAACATAATTCACCTAGAGCTTTCCAGGCCTGTAAAACCGTGCCATAAAAATGCCGTGTAGAATTTACTCTACAAGTGTATATTGCAACAACTTGTTTTGTAACTTCCCGAAATTTTGAGTCACATTCTAGTACTAATTTTTTGCTTTCGCCTAGAAAGCCTCAATTTTTTGTCTTAATTCTTAGTATTTATGTTTAACACAACTATTATCAGCCTTCGATAGCACAAACCACAACTACCGCTTTTAATCACGGCATAATTGTTGTGGTTGCAAGAATCTATTGATGATTGATTTTTTCGGCACTTTCCCACTAGGAGGTTACTAAAATACCACTATTGGGAGTTGACCCTGATAACTGGAGAAAAAAATCATATCATAATTAACCTTTAATTACAATTACCTATTTGGGTATATAGATTTTTGCGCCCTTTTTTTTAAATTGTTAATGGATATGCAGAAAGCAGTCTATCTTGATTGCTAGTCTATGAAGGGGAATAGTGAGAGAGAAAACCCAAAGCGACAAGTCTATTGTCGTTAGAGTCAAATCCTCACAGGGCATGGGCTGAAAAGTTAAAAATCAAAAATTAAAAATTCAGCTATTCCCTCAGACCCTTTTTTGGTGCATAAATAAAGTTTGATTGTTGAGTCTTGCAAACGCTAGCCTGTTAAAAGCTGAGGCGTTATCAGACCAACTTATTTAAGACCGTAACTTTAAGTTGTACAACAGGGATACTCAAAAATAATGGTTCAAGAGCGTACTTTACCCACTTTTAATCCTGCTACTACGCACATTACCAAGGAAGAAGGGTTACGGTTGTATGAGGATATGGTGTTAGGGCGCTTGTTTGAAGACAAGTGCGCTGAAATGTACTACAGAGGCAAAATGTTTGGTTTTGTCCATTTGTACAATGGTCAAGAAGCCGTTTGCAGTGGTGTTGTGCAGTCAATGCGACCGGGTGAAGATTACGTTTGTAGTACTTACCGCGACCACGTTCATGCCTTGAGTGCGGGAGTACCAGCAAGAGAGGTAATGGCAGAATTATTTGGCAAAGCCACAGGTTGCAGCAAAGGGCGCGGTGGTTCCATGCACATGTTTTCTGCGGAACATCGCTTGCTGGGTGGCTATGCTTTTGTGGCTGAGGGAATTCCTGTAGCGGCTGGAGCGGCTTTTCAAAGCAAATACCGCCGCGAAGTGTTGGGAGATAAAAATGCTGACCAAGTTACAGCTTGCTTTTTTGGCGACGGTGCAGCTAACAACGGTCAGTTTTTCGAGACGCTAAATATGGCAGCTTTATGGAAACTACCAATTCTTTTTGTAGTTGAAAATAATAAGTGGGCCATTGGTATGTCTCACGAAAGAGCCACTTCCCAGCCAGAGATTTATAAAAAAGCCAGTGTATTTAACATGGTGGGCGTGGAAGTAGATGGTATGGATGTACTAGCAGTCCGAGCCGTGGCCCAAGAAGCTGTAGCCCGTGCTCGTGCGGGTGAAGGCCCAACATTAATTGAGGCGCTTACCTACCGCTTCCGGGGTCATTCCTTGGCTGACCCAGATGAAATGCGAAGCAAAGCTGAGAAAGAATTTTGGTTCGCTCGTGACCCAATTAAGAAGTTGGCAGCTTATTTGGTGGAGCAAAATCTGGCAGATGAGGGAGAAATCAAAGCAATTGATCGTAAAATTCAGGATGTAATCGACGAAGCGGTTAAATTCGCCGAAAGCAGCCCTGAACCAGACCCTAGCGAGTTATATCGTTTTGTGTTTGCAGAAGACGAGTAACAAAGTTAGGAGTTAGGAGTTAGGAGGTAGAAGTTAGAAATTGTTAACTTCTAACTTACAACTTCTAACTCCTAACTATCCCTATACCCAGGACTAAAATTTGTGTTTAGCATTGCAGTTCAACAGCAACAGTACAAGACCTATATTCTTTCTGACGAAGGCGCTGGTTCTCAATTGGAAGTGGTACCCGAACGCGGTGGTATCATCACCCGTTGGCGCATTCAAAAGCAAGAAATTTTCTACCTGGATACTGAACGCTTTACTCATCCTGATTTAAGTGTCAGAGGCGGGAATCCAATCTTGTTTCCTATTTGTGGCAATCTACCAGATAATACTTACACTCACAACGGGCAACAATATACTCTCAAGCAACACGGTTTTGCCCGTGAATTGCCGTGGAAAGCAACAGAACAAAAAACTGAAGATAAAGCTAGTCTCACTGTCGTTCTTGATAGCAATGAGCAAACTAAGGCAGTTTATCCTTTTGATTTTCAGCTGGCTTTCACATACGAACTTCAAGGTAATACCCTAGAAGTTCGCCAGCAGTATAAAAACTTGTCATCCACACCAATGCCCTTTTCGGCTGGTTTTCATCCCTACTTTCTATGCGGTGATAAAACTCAGTTAGAGGTTGAAATTCCTTCTAAGCAGTATCAAGACAATCAAACTAAGGAAATTCACTCTTTTGACGGCAATTTTGACTTTAGCCGTGATGAAATTGATTTTGCCTTTGGACAGCTAACGAGTCACTCGGCCACTGCAATAGATGGTAGCCGGAAGTTAAAACTCACCTTGGATTATGATGATTTCTCTACCTACCTGGTATTTTGGACAGTCAAGGGCAAAGAATTCTACTGTCTAGAACCGTGGAGTGCCACCCGTAACTCTCTCAATACTGGTGATAACCTGACTGTGTTAGCACCAGGAGCTAGCCACACAGCATCTGTAAGGTTGACGGCTAATTTTTTCTAAACCCCTTTACAAATCAGGTGTATATGCTATGATGGCAAAGTTGCGAAATGCAGCGAAAGGGTCGCTAACTCAACGGTAGAGTACTCGGCTTTTAACCGATTAGTTCCGGGTTCGAATCCCGGGCGACCCATACAGTTAATATAGGTCTTTGATTGAGCATTACAAATTGATATTCGATCAAAATTGGATTGATCGAATATCAATTTGTAAATACGGTTATGGACTTTCAAAGAACCTTGTTGTTTAATAATTAGCCCTGATAATATCAATTCTTTTTCTTCTGGACTATCAACGGAGAGTATTTCTTTTTGGTGTAAAATTTGTCGATAAAGCTCTAGAACTTTGTTAATTTGTAGATGCCTATTGAGAATGCGATCGCGAATAGTTTTTAAATGCTCCGGCTCATCTTGGGATTCCCAATGATTAATCACATTTGTCCGTACCAAATTTTCAATCCATTCGACTTCACTGTTTGCAGGAATCACAGATGAAGAGTTACGGATAATCTGACAGAGCTTTTGAGTTAGAAAAGGTTGACCATTAGTCCAGTATAAGATTTTTCTAATTACTTTGCGAACTGCGATCGGGTCGCTAACTTTCTCTTTCAATCCTTCACCTAAAGGATAGACTTTATCTTCTTTAAAACCTTCTAGTTGAATTGACTGACCAATATTAAACGGTGTTCTCTTGTAATCTGAGATTAAATCTGAAGGAGTTGCTACGCCAAAGAAAGCAAAAGTTAAACGCCGATATTCTATGTTGACAGATAGATATATGAACACCACCAACTTGCGATTAAAATCAACAAACAGATAGCAGCTAATCATTCAAAATTCCAAATTCTTGCATTAAAGACATTTTCAGATTTGTGCAGCATAGCGATCGCTTTTTTAGCTAATAACACAAAGGCTATGCCTACGCATTTCTTGATTAATTGCGGTCATGGCAATCGCAAAACAGATACAATAAATTTCCGCAATGATCAAGCAAGGCTGGATGTGAATGATTATATTGAACGCGCACCAGAGTTAATTGTCGAAATTGCCGCTAGTAGTGTCGCCATCGACCTCCATGCCAAAAAACAAGCCTATCGTCGCAATGGAGTCAAAGAATATATCGTCTGGCAAGTACTCAATCAGAAATTGAGTTGGTTCTATTTGGAACAGGGTGAGTATCTAGAGTTGGCTACTGATAGTAACGGAATTCTCCGTAGTCAAATTTTTCCAGGGTTGTGGTTAGCGGTTGCAGAGTTATTAGGGGGGAATATGCAGTCCGTGTTAAGTGTTTTACAAATAGGCTTGCAATCTACCTGAACACATAGCATTTGTCCATAAATTAGCAGATTTAGGCTGAGGCGATCGCTTCTTGATCTGGGAAAATATTCAAGAGTGCGATCGCTTTCAAATGACCATTTTGGATAGTGGGCTACCAGAGCTACGAACTGTAGGGTAACTAAATGTACAGCAACACAGACCAAGCATGGGGCATAGTACAGCAGTAGAGAGCAAGTATAGAACATATTTATAGTAATTATGGCGTAAACTTTTTCAACATAGGCACACGACACTAGTTATAATTTCCTATAAGTTGAAAAAACTCTTAAGATTTAGCGTAATGATTACGCTTCTCTCAGACCGACTAGCTGACAACCACATTAGGAGGACTATCTATGGCGCTTGTACCACTGCGGCTACTGTTGGATCACGCAGCTGAAAACGGTTATGGCATCCCAGCTTTCAACGTTAACAATTTGGAGCAGATTCAGGCGATCCTGAAGGCTGCCGTCGAGACAGATAGCCCCGTAATTTTACAAGCTTCACGCGGCGCTCGTAATTATGCAGGAGAAAACTTCCTCCGCCACCTGATTTTGGCAGCGGTAGAAACCTATCCTCACATTCCCATTGTCATGCACCAAGATCATGGTAATGCGCCTGCTACCTGCTACTCAGCAATCAAGAACAACTTCACCAGCGTGATGATGGATGGTTCTTTAGAAGCTGATGCGAAGACCCCCGCGAGCTTCGAGTACAACGTTAATGTTACCCGCGAAGTTGTAAATGTAGCTCATGCTTTGGGTGTCAGCGTTGAAGGTGAACTCGGTTGTTTGGGTTCTCTAGAAACTGGTGCTGGTGAAGCTGAAGATGGTCACGGCTTTGAAGGTACACTCGACCACTCACAACTGCTAACCGATCCCGATGAAGCTGTTGAGTTCGTAGAAGCAACCCAAGTAGATGCTTTGGCTGTTGCCATTGGCACAAGCCACGGTGCTTACAAGTTTACCCGCAAACCGACTGGGGAAATTTTGGCAATCAGCCGCATTGAAGAAATTCACCGCCGTTTGCCTAACACCCACTTGGTAATGCATGGTTCATCTTCTGTACCAGAAGATTTACTGGCGCTAATTAACCAGTATGGTGGTGCAATTCCTGAAACCTACGGTGTACCTGTAGAAGAAATCCAAAAAGGTATTAAGAGTGGTGTACGTAAAGTAAATATCGACACCGACAACCGTTTGGCTATTACTGCTGCTGTACGTGAAGCTTTGGCTAAAAAACCAGAGGAGTTTGACCCCCGTCACTTCCTCAAGCCTTCCATTACATATATGCAGAAGGTTTGTGCTGAACGCTATCAGCAATTTGGCACAGCTGGCAATGCAAGCAAGATCAAGCAAATTTCTTTGGAAGATTTTGCTGCTAAGTATGCTAAAGGTGAACTCAACGTTGTTACCAAAGCAGCTGCTAAAGTTTAATTCTCACAATAAATAAATAGGGGCATAGCAGGACTATGCTCCTAAAAAACTGAGGATTTGAATGTTGTCAGAAACCGGGTAAACACCCGGTTTTTTGTTTTATTTACAAGAACTGGACATTGAAAAGAGGGAGAGGGTACGGGGAGCAGAAGGGAAAACTCTTCTCCCTTGCTTCTTACCCAGTGCCTAGAACACCCGATGTTGTAAAGAGGGCATTTGACGGCGGACTTGTTCAAGCCTAGTGGGCTTGATTTCTGCGATCGCAATTCCCGGTTTTTCCCCAGCATCGGCTAAAATTACGCCCCAAGGGTCAATAATAACCGCGTGTCCGTGGGTTAGACGACGACCGTAGTTGTTACCTGTTTGGGCAGGAGCAATGACGTAGGCGGTATTTTCGATGGCTCTGGCTTGTAGTAGTACTTGCCAGTGGTCTTTGCCAGTAAAGGCAGTAAAGGCGGCGGGAATAAAGATAATATCAGCTCCCTTATCTGCCAGATGTCTATACAGTTCAGGGAAGCGGACATCATAACAAATAGAAAGTCCTAAATTACCGAGTTTTTCTGAAAAATGGACGGGGGGTAGTTGTGTACCAGCCACAACCGTGCTGGATTCCCGATAGGTGTTGCCGTCAGGGACGTTAACATCAAATAAATGTACTTTGTAGTAGCGGGCAAGCTCTTGACCGCTGGGATCGATAAGTAGAGTGGTGTTATAAACTTTGCCTGTATTGTCTACCGGAACTGGAAAGCTGCCGCCCAAGATCGTAATTTGAAAGCGTTGAGCCATTTTTTTGAGAAATTTTTCACTTTCAAGAGCGATCGCATCGCCTTGCGCAAGTTTGTCATTTTCTTCTCCCATATAGGAAAAGTTTTCTGGCAAACCTACCAATTCAGCACCTTGACGCACGGCAAGCTCTATTAATTCTTCTGCCTGTGCCAAATTTTTGTGTAGATCGGGCACACTGGTCAATTGAATAGCGGCGGCTAAATAAGACTTCATAGATTCAACAACGAACAGTTGATTTATGGAAGATAGATTATCAAAATATATCGCTACTTCAACATCTGTGGAACTTAATTAGAAATGCGTCAGTGTTACTTTGCTTTAACAGACTTGTTTTATTGCTGATCTTAATCTTCCTCTGGGTTATAGCAAACTGAGCAAGATAAGGATTAGGTTGTGATCAAACCCTGATAAAAGCTGTCTGCTGTGGATATTTCTATTCTTATTCAAACATTTATCGCTGTGTTTGTCTTGGCGGATGCTGTGGGCAATATACCGATTGTTTTAGTTTTGACTAAGGGCATGATGCCAGACCAAAGAAACAAAGTCATAGATAAAGCAATTATCGTTGCGATCGCAGTTCTTTTGCTATTTGCCTTTACAGGGCAAGTAATTTTAAATTATTTGGAAATCAGTATCGGCTCTTTGCGAGTAGCAGGAGGATTATTGTTGCTGTTAATTGCTTTGCAAATGCTGCAAGGAGAATTAGATCAGCCGATTATTGAGGAAGGACGCGATGTTGCAATTACTCCACTAGCTTTACCACTGCTAGCGGGGCCAGGAACTTTGACGACGGTAATGTTACTGATGTCGAAATCACAGAGTCCGCATATTGCTGTCGTGGTGGGTATATTAGGGGCGATGTTTTTCACTTGGTTAATTTTGCGTTTGGCAAATCTGATTGACCAGTGGATTGGTGCTGAAGGTGGAGTGATTGTGACTCAGCTTTTGGGTTTTCTGTTGGCGGCCCTAGCGGTGGAAATTGGTAGTGCAGGAATAAGGGAGTTGTTTTTGAGGTAGAAAACTCCTAAAAATATTCGGAAACTGTATACAAATGTAAACAAGTCTGAGAGACGAGAAATTCGCGCCTCTCAAACTTGTTTATAAAAATTAACCTAAAGTTAGAACAAGATGGATAACTCAAGAGGAGTTTATTGCCGATTGAGTTTCAAAGATACTTTTCGAGAGTGGAAGCTAATGTAGTTTTAGGCACAGCGCCGACTACCATATCCACTTTTTGTCCATCCTTAAAAATCATTAATGTGGGAATGCTACGGATACCGTACTGACTGGCAACATTAGGATTTTCATCCGTGTTGACTTTGACGACCTTAATTTGACCTTTGTACTGTTCGGAGATTTCATCGACAACAGGAGCTACCATACGGCATGGTCCGCACCAGGGTGCCCAAAAGTCAACTAAAACGGGTACATCGCTGTCGAGTACTTCTTGCTTGAAACTAGAATCGGTAACTTGTGCGGCTGTTGACATGCCTAAAACCTTCGCCAATAATATCTGAACTTGGTGAAAATTCTACCATAGCAAAAACCTCAGCTTGGAAGTGCGAGGATGTACATTTGCAAAGAAGCTCTAGAATTTATTTATAAACATAAGGAACCGCCCGAACAGTAGTCCGGGCGGAGTGTGGTGTGAGGAGTGAACGGAAACATTTGTCTCCGCTATCTCTATTGTAGGCGACATATCCAATTTTTCCAGCAATTGTTTAGGGGGCTGGAAAAATTTATTGAAGAATTGGGGAGTGGGGAGTGGGGAG
>NZ_WBKL01000010.1:0-8938 GCF_015714705.1 Nostoc sp. NZL
TTGCTGCCCCCATTGCGGAACAGCCTTAGACCGTGACCATAATGCAGCGCTGAATATTCTTGAAATTGGACTCCGTACTGTGGGGCACACAGGAACGTTAATCGCCTCTGGAGACATCGACCTCTGCGTGGGTGAGGAAACTCCTCCAAGTAAGTCGGGTCGCGGAAAGAGGAAGTCCAAAGAGCGATCTTTGGAATCCCCCGCTATATCAGGTACTCCTGATTAGCGGCGGGAGGATGTCAATAGCAGATGGGTCAACATATAAGTTTGCGAGAACAGGAAGCACAAATACCCAGCGCATCAGCCCAACAGACTGTACCAAACCAGAAAGCACACCCATGAGCGTAGCAGCAGACAGATAGGGAGTATCTTCGCGCCCCAGCACTTTCTGAAATAGAACACTGGTCGGAATGAACAGCAATACTACCAAAGCAAAGCTAAACCAAGTGAGAATTAATCCAGCACCGCCTGCATGGAACTGAGTTAAAACGTAATCGGTGGGTTTGCGTAAAATGTCATCGTACTCAAAGTTTTGTATTAGCAGATAATAGGGTATATTCAGCAGAAGAGAAAACACAATAAACAAAACACCCGTTGTTCTTGCTACTTGTAAACGGTTCATCATCTTGCCTCGAATTAGAGTTTAAGTAAAAAGGTGAGTGGGGAAGATGAGGGAGAAATCAATTCAAAATTCAAAATTTAAAAACTTCTGCCTCCTCTTTTTCAATGCCAATTTATTTGTATTTAACTAATGACTGATCCACCCTCAAAAATCGGGCAATTCCAGTTAAAACTCCGATCATCAGTTTTTGCACAAATACTGGTGGGCCAACGATGATAGTGTCTGCTTTCTTAATCAGCAAGGCAAATTGCAAAAGATTTGTAGGAGTTCCTTCCTTGTTTACCTTACCGTCGATCGCTAGTCCAAACAGCGATCGCAGGAAATGCTCAAACTCACCAGCCGCCCGGACTTCCGAAGTGAAAATCACCCAATTATCAGAGGCATTGCGGAAACTATGATACACATTAGCAGGTATCTGCAAGACTTCTCCCGGCTGCAATACTTTGAGATTTCCTTTCTCACCAACTTCCATCTCCAGTGAGCCACTTAAAACCTCAAAGATTTCTGTCTTAGTATCGTGATAGTGCAGCGGGCTACCTTGGGAACCGGGTGGTAGCTCAAACTGGAATTTTACATACTCTCCATTGGTATCTAGAACTTACGCATTGACAGAAAATTGATACTATGCGGCCAATCCCAACTTCTGTGTTAGGTGTGACAAAATAAAGTCACGAGCCACTTGAAGAGATAAATTTCTTTGGATTTCATACCAATTTTCAATTAAATCTTCTGCCCGCATTAATTCTAATTGTGTGAAAGCGCGAATTGCACTAAAAAAGTGAGTTTTAATAGCATCGGTTGTTCTAACCATGAATCTCCCAATGCCACATACTTGTTTAATAGCTCTGTGGTAACACTCAATCCCCCAATGAATTGAATGTAGCTCTTTAAATTCTGTTATTGAAATTGAGTTTAGTGTATCTTTTTCAGGGATATACATAATGCAATATCTTTTAGTTTCGTTTTTGAAACTTTTCCGAAATACCTTTACCTGACCAAAGTTCTTTAGATACACTATTAAACCATCTTCGGAAATTTCTAAGTTTTGGACTTGGGTAAAATTTTTACCATCAATCGAACATGAGCGATTTTTAGCTACCCCAGTTAAAAACCCTAATCCCTTGTTTTTCAGTAACTTCAGGTTTTCTTGACTGGAATACCAAGCGTCAGTTGTCATTGTTTTAGGCTTTAAACCCCAATCCATTACCTCAGTAATCATTTCTCGTAAATAATCATTTTTAGTCTTGTTATCTTGTTTGTTATAAATGCGATAATTTACAGGTACAGATTTCCCTGATAAATCGGTGTAATACAAGGTAATTAACTGAACTCCCTTGACGGCACGATGATGTCTACCTGAATAGTAATAACCAATTAATTCTGCTATTTCCAGGTCACTATGAGGCTTATCAATTACCGTATCATCTCCGCTTAAAGTACCTCCAACTAGATTGATATTGGGCTTGATTTCTTCAAATAAGTCCTTGGGTTCGTACCGTTCACGTAGCAAAAATCTATTGATGCTATCATGAGATAAATTTTTCATTATCTCTGCCAGACGTGTGCAACCTGGATACTTTGATTCTGCCAGTAGAAACAGAGTATAAGTGTTCAAGTCACATTTAGCGGTTGATGGTTTAGTAATTGCTCTGATTGTCCGAACCCTAAACACAGCCAAGTAAATTATCTGTTTTTAACGCCTCTGGTAACTAGCGTAGGTGTAGCCCGCCGCAGGCATCGCTATTTTTTTTCTGTATTCTCCTTATTCACTTTTTGTCTTGCTTGTAAATGCGTAAGTTCTAGGTATCATTAGTTGAGCAAAGAATCGTCATGCGATCGCCTGTCACCGGGTTCTCAATTTGTTCTCCATTTGAGTCTGTGGTCAAGGTTGCGTTAGCAGAGTGAGTGCCTAGTTTTGCAGATATCATTTTGAAAAATTCCTTTCGCGTTGTTCATACTCTCAAGGTATGCTGTCTGCGGGATCTGGAATTGACATCCTGCGCCAAAGAATTGACAAAACACGCCGATTTAGAAAACTACGCCTGAATGCTTTATGAAAGAGGCAACTTTCTCCGTATCCATCGTTCGAGACATTATTCAATATGCAGCAACTTATGGGATTGATGCTAAGAAGTTGTGTGCTGCTGCGGGAATTGAACTAGCGCTGATAGAAATGCCCGATCAGCAGATTACCGGAGCGCCCCTGAAAGCCTTGTGGCGTGAAGTGGTTAAATTGACAGGTGACGAAAACTTTGGCTTGCACTTAGGCGAAGCTTTTAATGTCGCTGCGATCGGCATTGTTGGCTATGTGCTGTTGAATTGTAATACATTCGATCAGGTTTTAGAAAAACTCTCTCGTTACACCCGTTTATTCAGCCAAGGTGTTTACATTAATTTCTCAATATTTGAAGAACAAATATTGTGTGATTGTGAAATCGTAGACCATTTAAAAAACTATTTGTTAGAAGAACCTCGACATCCCATCGAGAGTACCTTTGCTGCTTTGATGAGGGCAACAAAAATGCTCACAGGTAAGCAACTCTATCTCCAAACAGTTTGGTTTCAACACCCACGCCCAAATGATATTTCTGAACATGAGCGGATTTTTGGCACAGACATACGTTTTTTAGCACCGACAAATCGAATGATTTTGGATGCCAATTGTTTGCATTGGCCAGTTTTATCAGCCAACCCCAGCCTGTTGTCTATCTTTGAACAACATGCAAAAGCCATGTTAGATGAGTTGAGCCAAGAGAATACTTATAGCAACCGTGTTGTTCAGGCGATTTCTCAACACTTAAAAGGAGAAGTTCCTGCACTCAATACCATTGCTCACAGTTTAGCTATTAGCGTCCGTAACTTGCAGAGAGAATTGCAAACAGAGGGTACTTCATACCAACAACTCTTGGATGCAACGCGCAAAGAATTAGCGCTACGACACCTAAAAAACACAGATACTCCAATACATGATGTTGCTTTTCTGCTCGGCTTTTCTGAACCGAGTGCATTCCACCGCGCCTTCAAACGATGGACAGGAAAAACCCCACGAACCTACAGAGGCTAAAATTACGAATTACGAACTACGAATTACGAATTACAAATTACTCAACCCGCTTAACTTCAAATCCCCGTAACCCTTCTGGTACCTCATACTCAACCACAACATCTTTAACTACAGCAGCAGGTGGACCAGAGTGACACCAGCGAACCATGTCATCTACAACCTCTCGCGCCCCTTCAAAAACTGCCTCTACTCGATTATCGGGGAGATTCCGCACCCAACCAGTTAATCCCAACTGGCTAGCTGTATCCACAGTGGAATAGCGATAGCCCACTCCTTGGACTCGGCCAGAAATGAATACATGGGCGCGGATGATCTTTGGCAGTGCTGTGGAATTCTGCATAGACTGGTCTAATCTTTACGATTTCCAGTCTACCTAGTTTGTGTATACACAACCTGTTTTTAACTCCAACTCGCGAAATTAATCTCGGTCTTCGTCTTCATCTTCATCGCCGCGATGTCTGTACTCGCGGTCTTCGTCTTCATCATCGTCATCGCTGCGATGTCTGTACTCACGGTCATTATCATCGCCACCGCCATGTCTGTACTGGCTATCTTCGTCTTCGTCACTGTGATTTCTGTACTGGCGATCGCGATTATCCCATTCTTCATCACGTTGTTTCTGCTTGCCACCGACTATATTTCTGAACATATCCCCTATTCCCATAATTTTCCTCCTGAGTTGGCGAATCTCTCTATTCAGGGTCACTTTAGTAGTTTGTCTAATGCTTGTGGCGGATAAATCTTCCAGCAGGTGTAAATAAAAATAAAATCCCCCCTATCTTTGGGAGTGTCGCAAAGTAGTGATAAAGTGTTTTTCACTACCTACTAACTGTTGTGAATTTAATTAAACAGTAGTCAGTTTTTCAACTTTGAATTATGAATTGCTTATGTCTAACCTGCCACCACTCAATACAGAAACAATTTGGGCAATTCTTGACGATAAACTTGATAATGCTACAGTCAACCAGTTGCTATGGCATTATTTAGGCTATCGCTATGATTCCTCAACTGCACAATGGGACAATAGCCAAGTTGCACCAGAATGGCAAGATGAGTACCCACAACCACCAAATTTCATTGAATCTCGCCCTGCAACAGTCAAGTTGACTCGTTCCATTCCTGCTGAAAACAAACAAATGCTAAAAGAAAAACTGGGTTTCAAAGGTTATAAGATTGGTGAATTTGGGCCTCGGCAAACTCGCAGAGCGACCGCGGCGAATTGGTTGTTAAGTTATCTACAACAAACTAGCGGCGAAATTGAGTAATCTTATACAGCAGGTATTTAGCAATAAATATATTCTTTTACTGAATATCTGCTATTTAATAAATCAATAAAAACCTTTAGATTCTGTTTATTAATACAGGAAGTAAATGCACTAATAAATATAATCTAGATATTAGTTAAAAATCCTATAAACAGTCAAAATTAGCCAAAAGCAGTTAATTTTTATAAAATATTTATAAATTCATCCTGAAGATAGAAGCAGTGGCTATATAATTCTTTCTCTAGAGCGATTTGCAAATTTAATTGAGCATCAGAGAATACTTCTATCAACCCTTGATATTACAAATACTTCTATGGCAAAGCCAATTGAATTTAATTTATTTGCACCTTACAACAAAGGAGTCGCATTAATTGGTTCTTTTTCTGATTGGCAAGAAATTCCAATGGAAAAAGGTGATGATGGTTATTTTCGCACAAGTGTTGAACTAGAAGACGGCGTTTATAAATATAAATTTCGCGTCCAGTCAAATTCATGGTTTTTTGAACCAGAACAATGGGTTGATGTCACAGATCCCTATGCAACTGATATAGATGAACTGAGTGGAAAAGATGATAGTGTTATCCGGGTCAAAGATGGTGAAAGAATTACTGATACCTATGTTTGGCAAAATGACGATAAACCTTTACCTGCTGACCACGAATTGGTAATTTATGAATTGCACGTCGGTGACTTTTCTGGTGGTGAGGATGATCCTTATGCACGAGGCAAGTACAAACACGTCATTGAAAAGTTAGATTATTTGTGCGAACTAGGAATCAACGCTATTGAGTTGATGCCACTTAAAGAATATCCTGGTGATTATAGTTGGGGTTATAATCCTCGCCACTTTTTTGCAACAGAATCAAGCTATGGTTCTACTGCTGAATTGAAAAAATTGATTGATGAGTGTCATGGCAGAGGTATTCGTGTAATTCTTGACGGTATTTATAACCACTCAGAAGCATCTGCTCCTTTAACACAAATTGACCACGATTACTGGTATCATCACGAACCTCGTGACCCTGATAATAACTGGGGGCCTGAGTTTAATTATGAACATTATGACGAAAAATTAGATATTCATCCAGCGCGGAAATTTACTGGTGAGGCAATCCGTTTCTGGATTCAGGAATATCATCTTGATGGTATTCGCTATGATGCAGCACGGCAAATTGCTAATTACGACTTCATGCACTGGATTGTTCAGGAAGCCAAAAAAACTGCTGGTGCAAAGCCTTTTTATAACGTTGCTGAACACATTCCTGAAACTACCAGCATTACCAATGTAGATGGGCCAATGGATGGTTGCTGGCATGATAGTTTCTATCACTGCATTCTAGAACATATCTGCGGTGATACATTTGATTTAGAGCGTCTAAAAGATGTCATTGACTGCAAGCGCCAAGGCTTTTTGGGTGCCACCAACGTAGTAAATTACCTCACCAACCATGACCATAACCATGTCATGGTTGAATTGGGAAACCGTGAGATTTTTGACGAAGAAGCCTTTAGGCGGGTTAAATTAGGAGTAGCCATCCTAATGACTGCTGTTGGTGTACCTTTGATTTGGATGGGAGAGGAATTTGGTGAGTACAAACCGAAACAACCTGAATCATCCAAAATCGATTGGACGCTGTTAGGTAATGATTTAAATCGTAGTTTATTTGAATCATACAAAGGCTTAACCAACCTGCGTAAAAGCAATCATGCCCTTTACACAGAAAATATTGATTTTATCCACGAAAATCCAGAGGCAAAAGTATTAGCTTATACTCGTTGGAATGATGAAGGTTCTCGTGTAGTCGTAATTGCAAATTTCTCAGAAAACTTCCTAGCTGACTATCATGTTCCTAACTTTCCTAGCGCTGGTACATGGCACGAGTGGACAGGTAATTATGATGTTGAAGCCGGTGATGATGGAATTATAACTGACTTAGGGCCATACGAAGCCAAAGTGTTTGTATGGCAGTAATCATATACACTACCACTGAAGCACTAGTTCAATAGCAAAGAAAAAGGGGAAAGCTATTTCCCCTTTTTCAGTTATTACCTTACTCATCTACAGTCTAGTTAGAAATTTGTCAAGTAAAAAAGAAGCTATTTTAAAATTTCATGGGTTTATGTTACACTTTTGAGTTGAAGTGCGTATATAAAATTGCCAGAGCATCCCCATGCACAATAAATTATTTAATACTAATATCGACAACGCTAACATTGAGAACGATCGCATTTTATTAACTCCCAATGAAATCAAATCAAAATTACCTTTAACACAATTAGCTGAACAAAGAGTTTTAGCATATAGGCAGGAAATAGAACAGATCCTGGATTTTGAGGATCGCAGAAAATTTATAGTGGTTGGCCCATGCTCAATCCACGACCCAAAAGCAGCGCTCGAATATTCTGAAAAGTTGAAAAGATTAGCCGAGCGAGTCCAGGATAAGCTGCTACTAATTATGCGAGTGTACTTTGAAAAACCAAGAACAACCGTAGGCTGGAAAGGGTTAATTAACGATCCAGATATGGATGATTCTTTCCATGTAGAGAATGGGTTATTAATTGCACGGGATCTATTATTAAAAATTACAGAATTGGGATTACCTGCTGGTACAGAAGCACTAGATCCAATCATACCTCAATACATTAGTGAACTGATCACGTGGTCTGCCATTGGAGCACGCACGACCGAATCACAAACTCACCGTGAAATGGCAAGTGGACTTTCGATGCCTGTGGGTTTTAAAAACGGTACTGACGGCAATATTCAAGTAGCTTTGAATGCCCTCCAATCTGCTGGAAATCCACATAATTTCCTGGGAATTAACCAAAACGGACAAGTTAGCGTCTTTCAAACTAAAGGTAATGGCTACGGTCACGTAATTTTAAGGGGTGGTAGTCAACCCAACTTTGATGCAGAAAATGTCAAACTGGTAGAAGAGAAGTTAAAACAGGCGAATTTACCACCGAGAATTGTTATTGACTGTAGCCACGGCAATACTAATAAAGATTACAAATTACAAGGTGCTGTCTTAGAAAGTATTGTTCAGCAAATAGTAGATGGTAATACATCAATAGTTGGCATGATGCTGGAATCTCATTTGTATGAAGGTAGTCAACCAATTACTGGTAAGCAAGAAGAATTAAGATATGGTATTTCTGTAACTGATAAATGTATTGGCTGGGAAGAAACTGAAAAAATTATTTTGGCTGCTTACGAAAAACTTAAATAATTACAATAGAGGCGCATAGGTAGCTGTGCGCTTTTACCTCAATACGCTTGGTGTTAGTGATATTTTGCCCTGGAAGATCCCCCAACCCTCCCAATACGGTTCGGTTAAGGGAAGAGACGGCGATTTATCGCGTCTTTGTGATCTATTCATCAAAAAACCTTATCCGAACCGTATTGCCAACCCTCCTTAAAAAGGCTTGCTGTAATTTTCTACTTGTTGCCTTCCTCGGTTTTTCTTATAGATGCTGTTTCATATCTATTGGTATTGTGATATAAGTCTGTTACTATTTGTTCTAAGAATAAATCTCGGTTTTCAAGCCAGGTTATACCTGGCTTCTCTAAATATTTTACAAATTAAAGACATTATTTGATGCTTCACCTAGGGCGTGTCATCAATTAGGTAAACTAAAATCAGTGATGCTTGGGATAAGCCAAATAGAGTTCTAATGACTCGACGTTATGCGCTACGAGATGACCAGTGGGAGAAGATCAAAGACTTACTACCTGGACGAAGAGGATATGTGGGTGTGACAGCCAAAGATAATAGGTTGTTTGTAGAAGCAGTGCTGTACCGTTATCGGGGAGGGATAGCCTGGAGAGACCTCCCAGAGCGATTTGGAGATTTCCGAGTGATTCATACTCGTTTTAGCCGATGGTCAAAAACGGGGGTTTGGGAAGGAGTGTTTCAGCGCTTGGCAGATGATGCTGATAATGAATATGCGATGATTGACTCCACGATTGTCCGTGCCCATCAGCAT
>NZ_WBKL01000059.1:0-12812 GCF_015714705.1 Nostoc sp. NZL
GTGGCAGAGGCTTGGGCATCACCAGCAGCTACGGCGGTGGCGGCGAGGGCATCGGCGGCGGCGGTGCTGGATTGGGAGGCGGCATCTTTGTCCGCAGTGGTTCTTTAACCCTCAACAACACCAGCTTTACGGACAACACGGCTACAGGTGGGACGGGTTTTCAATCTGGTAAAGGCTTAGGTGGGGCGATTTTCATCATGCAGTCCCTCACCAATCCCAACGGCAATAACCAGGGAATGCCTACCGTTCTGCCTACCGTCAATTCTGTAGGTAATCCTACCTTCAGTGGCAACAGTGCAGCAGATGATGCAGGAACAGCCACCAATAACGATAATGTCTACGGCACAATTAACATCACTGCAAGCAATCAACCCCCCGTCGCTAACCCCGACAGTGCTACCACTGCCTTTAATACTGCCGTGACCATCTCGGCAAGTACCCTGTTAGCTAACGATACCGATCCCAACAACAACCCCCTCAGCATCACTGCTGTCAGTAATGCTACCAACGGTTCCGCAGTCCTGAATAATAACGGCACTCCTCTTAACTCGGCAGATGACTTTATTGTCTTCACCCCAACTACTGGATTCAGTGGCAATGGTAGCTTTAACTACACCCTCAGCGATGGCAGCCTCACCAACACTGGTAATGTCACCGTCGCCGTGGGGACTAGCCTTTGTGGTAGTAACGGGGACGACTTGCTTAACGGCACAGCAGGCAATGATAGCCTCTGTGGTGAGAATGGCAAAGACACCCTCAACGGCAATGGTGCTGATGACACTTTAACAGGTGGCAACGGCGGTGACATCCTCAATGGTGGCGACGGCAACGATTTGTTGCAGGGCGACGACAGCGAGGAAAGCACCAACGGCAAAGACATCCTCACTGGCGGTGTCGGCAATGATACGCTCTATGGCGGTAACGGCAAGGATGATTTGACTGGCGGTGCTGGCAACGACATCTTAACTGGTGGCAGTGCTTCTGATACTTTTATCTTCGCCGCCTTAGACGGCACTGATACGATTACTGACTTTAACGATGGACTTGATTACATTGGTCTGTCTGGCGGTTTAACCTATGCTCAACTGTCTTTCTCTGGCAACAACATCTTTGTTAGCAGCACCAATGAAATTCTGGCAACTCTGACGGGTATTAATACCAATACCCTGACGGCTGCTGATTTCTTAACAGTGTAGGATTATAGCCTTTTTGGGTGATTGGTGATGCGATAGCCTTCGGCTTAAGCTTCTCTTCGAGACGCTTCGCGAACGCTTATCGCCGTTGGCGGAGCCTCTCGGAGAGAAGGCGGGTCTTTGACCATCGCTTTTTCTTTGGTAATGAAATTCGTTTAGGCAATCAAACTTTAGCAATACTGACTGCGTTTGATACCACGACGCCGACACAGAACAATTTTACCTCTGTTTAAGTTTATTGGGTGGGCAAATGTTTGCTCACCCTACAAATTGCCTAAATGCATCGACCTGCACCTTTGATGCATCAAAAAGCAACTAAGTTGCATCGACTTACATCTTTGTTGCATTGGCTTGCACCTTTATTGCATCAAAAAGCAACTAAGTTGCATTGACTTGCACCTTTATTGCATTAAAGTTGCAAAAATTAGCCATGCTCAGTCTTCATGGAGTAGAAGCGTTGGCGTAGCCCACACTTCTCTACGAGACGCTCCGCGTAGCTTGCTTCCACGTTCGCGGAGCGTGCCGCAGGCAAGTGGTACGGCTGCGCTCAGTGACCACCGTAGGTATCGCCACTCTCATCATTCAACATAAGTATTAATTATATAGGACAAAGATCCTAGTCAAAACTAGGATCTTTGTACGATGCGGAAATCAAGCTGATTGCTATATAATCTCCTTGACCAAAGCAAAATTTTAACAACTGTCTAGCTTGTGCGAGCAAAACACACAGGTGCAAAAGCTTCTATGTCAAGGCAATAAATCAAAGCCAATTAATCGTCATGAGTGCCAAAATCCACTTGATCTCCGGCTTACCTCGTTCCGGTTCCACTTTACTCGGAGCTTTACTGCGGCAAAATCCCCGGTTTCATGCCAGCATGACTAGCCGTGTCGGTAGTCTGGTGAACTCAGGACTTTAGTCCTGACTACGAACTCAATGATTCATAAATTCAACATTGTAGAGATGCCAAATTTTGCTTCTCTACAAGGGTTTCTTTAACTTGTCTAAGTAGGATGGGCAAATATTTGCCCACCCTACAAATAACTCATTTACCTAAAACACAGGAATAATCAAATGGCAAATTTCATCGTCACCAACACCAACGATAGCGGTGCAGATTCCTTGCGGCAAGCGATTCTCGATGCCAATGCTTCGGCAGGCGCGGATTCAATTACCTTTGGAGGTAGTGTGTTTACCGATGCTACCCCCGATACCATTACCTTGACATCTGGGGAACTGACAATTACTGATGATGTCACCATTCAGGGAACTGGGGCAAATCAACTGACAGTGAGTGGCAACAATGCTTCCCGCGTGTTCAACATTTCTAATACCGGAACAGATGCCACAATTGATGCTTTGACAATTGCTAATGGCAATGCAAATGACGGTGGTGGCATTTTTGTCAATGGTGGTAGTAGTTTGGTTTTAACCGATAGTACCGTCTCTAATAACAATGCAAACGGTGGTTTTGGCGGTGGCGGCATTGGCAACTTCGGCGGCACTAACGTCATCAACAGTACTATCTCTGGCAATACGTCATCAAGATTTGGTGGCGGCATTGCTAATGCTGGTACACTCAATGTCACCAACAGTACCATCTCTGGAAATTCATCGGGCCAATTTGGCGGTGGTTTAATTCTTGGGGGAGAAGTTACTTTTACTAATAGCACTATTACTAATAATAGTGCTGGCAATGGTGGAGGATTAATCGTCTTTTTTGGAACTACTACCGCTCAAAACACCATTATTGCTGGTAATAATGGTAACGATATTTCCGGTACAGTCACAGGCAACGGCAACAACCTCATAGGTAGCCTAAGTGGTGCAGGCGGCACTATCGGCACAGGCAGCGATATCACCTTTGCCTCGGCTGGCATCACCAATATTAACCAAGTCATCGCCTCTCTCGCCAACAACGGTGGCGCAACCCAAACTCACGCTTTAGTTGCAGGTTCAGCCGCTATCAACGCCGGCAATAATGCTTTGATTCCCTCCGGTGTCACCACTGACCAACGGGGTATAACTCGCACCATTGGCGGTACAGTGGATATTGGGTCTTATGAATTCAACAATGCCCCTACTGCCACAAATGACAGCGTAACAGCTAATGAAGATACTGCTGTTAACGGTAATGTCCTCACCAACGATACTGACCCCGATGCGGGCGATATCTTAACAGTAGCGGCTGTAAAAGGCGTTGCTGCTGATGTCGGCAAGCAGATTACCTTGGCATCCGGTGCTTTATTAACGCTCAACGCTGACGGCACATACAATTACAACCCTAACGGTAAATTTGAATCTTTGGCAGTTGGTGCAACTGCTAGTGATAGCTTCGATTACACTATCTCCGATGGCAACGGCGGAACGGATACTGCTAGCGTTACCGTCACAATTAACGGTGTTAACGATGCGCCTGTTGCTGTTAATGACAGTGTTTCCACGTTCTTTGCTACTACCGTCAACATCCCAGTTAGTAACCTACTAGCAAATGATAGCGATGTTGATAGCACCTCGCTGAGTATCACTGGTGTCAGCGGTTTTACTAACGGTACTGCCGTCCTGAATAATAACGGCACAGCCAGCAACACCGCAGATGATTTTGTTTCCTTTACGCCAAATCTTCTGTTCTTTGGTAATGCCAGCTTTAATTACACTCTCAGCGATGGTAGCCTCACTGATACTGCTACGGTGACTGTGGCTGTCGGTCTGAACCTGTTTGGCACTAATTTTGCGGATAACCTGATTGGCACCATTGGTAACGACATCATCAACGGCGGCAATGGCAACGATACCATCTACGGCGGCGCAGGTGACGATAGCCTCTTTGGCGAGAATGGTAACGATGTCTTGTATGGCGATGGCCTGATGGATGGCGGCGCGGGTAACGATACCCTCAACGGTGGTAATGGCGATGATACCCTCTACGGGGGTGACGGTAGCGATCGCCTCTACGGTGGTACTGGCAACGATTTACTCTATGGTGGTCTTAGCAACGATACCCTCACTGGTAACAATGGTAATGATACATTTGCCTTTGCTGCTGGAGAAGGGACTGACACCATTACTGATTTCTCTGACGGTAATGATTTAATCGGACTGTATGGTGGTTTAAGCCTTGGGCAATTAAGTTTCTCAGGTAACAATATTCTGGTGACTTCCACTAATGAAATTTTGGCGACGCTGAATGGTGTTAATACTACGACGCTGACTGCTGCTGATTTCGTAACCCTTTAATCATCTCGGTTCATGCAACGCCGACTTTAGTTGCATGAACAAGCAATGTTGATGCATCAAAGAGCAACTTTGTTGCATTGACTTGTACCTTTGTTGCATCGACTTGCACCTTTGTTGCATCGACTTGCACCTTTGTTGCATCGACTTGCACCTTTGATGCATCGACTTGCACCTTTGATGCATCGACTTGCACCTTTAATGCATCGACTTGCAAAAATGAGCTTACCCTTTATTTAACCTTGTTTTATCTAAAAACTTCACCTTACTGATAGCTTTAGGGTTGCAATGGGTACATTAAATATGTACCTTACAACAGTATGCTGATATGTCTACCCAAGATACAACACGCCGTTTGCGCCCTCAATTAATTAGTGAAGATGTTAATTCATGGCACGGCTTGCAAACGATCGCCACTTATCAAACAACCCGTGCTGATGCCTCTGCTACCAACTTACAGCAAGCTTATCAAGCTATGTTAACCCAGCAACAAGCCGAAACTGAGAAACTAACTTTATACCGTGCTGCTGCTGATGCTGCGCGATTAGCAGAATGGGAATTTCACAATGCGGTATTAGCGATGAAAGAAGTTGTGCGCGGACAATATGGATTAGATAGCGATCAAGCTCAAGCGGTAGGATTAAAGAAAAAATCGGAGTACAAGCGTCCTAGCCGCAAAAAGTTAGTTGCATCATGAGCTAGGAAAAATTAACACATTTTAGATGTGCGATCGCTCCCACAAATAATGTAAAGTGCGATCGCACTCTTCCATAGATGAAGAAAAAGCGAGTTATGAACCATCAAGGTCTAATCCTCTGGCTAACAGGGTTAAGTGGCGCGGGTAAAACAACGATCGCCTCATCTGTTGCCCAAGAACTGCGATCGCGGAGTTGCCGAGTAGAATTGCTTGATGGTGATGTCGTTCGCACCCATTTATCTCAAGGACTTGGATTTAGTAAGCAAGATAGGGATACAAATGTACGCCGCATTGGCTTTGTTGCCAACTTGCTCAGTCGAAATGGGGTAGTGGCGATCGTTGCTGCAATCAGCCCCTATCGGGAAATTCGAGATGAATTGAGACAAACAACCACCAACTTTGTGGAAGTTTATATTCAAGCACCATTAGCAGTTTGTGAATCCCGTGATGTGAAGGGACTTTACGCCAAAGCCAAGACGGGACAAATCAAGCATTTTACTGGTATATCTGACCCTTACGAAGAACCTTTAAATCCAGAGGTTATTTGTTTAACTGATCAATTTACTATTGAGCAATGTGTTTACCAAGTAGTTAGCTACTTAGACTACCAAGGCCACATTAGACATAACTGCTAGTTATCTTAAACAAATGTTAGCGTTTCTATGTCAAGTAGGAGAGGTGACTGGCGTGCAGTTTCTAATTCTACAATTCATGCAAGCTGGTTTTAGCAACCCGCCACCCATGTAAGATCGGCATGGTAAACAATCCCCACGCCAAACCTGTAATTAACCCAAAAGGCGTAACCAGATAATTATTAAAACTCCACCAACCTAAAACTTGCGCTGCTAATTCTAAAGGATAAGCCATCATCAGCACACTTGCTAAAGCCACACCACTCCAGCCATACTGACTTAACCAGTAAAATCCTTTACCACCAGTTACCCCATACAGCAGACGAGTAATCAGCAAACCCGTTACAGTGCCGTAGCAGCGCATACACACAGCCATGATAAACGGTGGTGCTAAATGTAACCCCATATTTGGTTGCGGACACACATGATTTCCCATGAAATAAATGATGTCCGCAATCCCAGGAAGCAAAGACACTCCAGACGCAGCCAAAAAGGGAGCGATAGGCGGGCCAAAAACCATCCCTACCAACAAGAAATCAGCAATCAAACTGACCCAATTAACCTGCAAATCTTCACTGAAAGCTACTCTTGTCATCTCCCTTTCTCTGCGCCCTCTGCGCCTCTGCGGTTCGTCTTCTTAACCTACCTTATTAACATAAGGACTTGTCAACTTATCCAACTGCTGAATCAACAGACTGAGGAATAATCCCACATCTGTCACCACACCCACCGATTCTACAGAACCGCGATCGCTTAACTTAGTCACTACAGCTGGATTAATATCTACACACACCATCTTCACACCAGCCGGAGTCATATTTCCCACGCCAATGGAATGCAGCATCGATGACAGCATCAAAATCATCTCCGCACCTTCTAGATGTTTGGCATATTCCTCCTGTGCTTTAATCAAATCCATTACGGTATCAGGTAAAGGCCCGTCATCCCGAATCGATCCCGCAAGCACAAAAGGTACATTATTGTGGACACACTCATACATCACGCCACTCTTAATTGCCCCCGCCTCCACAGCTTTAGGAATGCTGCCATAACGGCGGATACTATTAATTACCTTGAGGTGATGGCGGTGTCCACCACGGACGGCAACACCCCGCTTCATGTCTACACCCAAAGAAGTGCCCATGATATTTTGCTCGATGTCGTGAACTGCGATCGCATTACCACCAAGCAACGCCTGTACGTATCCTTCTCGAACCAGTTGCGCCAAGTGTTCGCCGCCACCAGTGTGAATCACTACGGGGCCAGCCGTGACAACTACCTTACCACCAGCATCACGGATTTTACGTAATTCCCAAGCTACTTGCTCAACGACTAATTCCACGCGCCGTTCGCTGGAAACGCCCGCTGACATGAAGCTGAATTCTTGGGTACTGCGTTGTTCGCGTGATTCAGTTTTGCGGATGGTGCGGATACCTAACACATCTACAATTACCTGTTCGCCAACTTCTAAGTCGCGGAGGATTTTACACCGAGCAACTAAGCCAGAGGGAGTTTGAGTAATTGCGATCGCACCATCCATCCGTTGATTTTCTACCTTCACCCACTGACCATTAATTCGGACTTCGGTGGGATAAATTGTACTGACGTAGAAATCATCGGGCGCAACGCCATCTTGAATTACCGGTTCCAGTTTGGCATCTCGCTCATCTTGGGGTAAATCTACTGCACCCAAATCAATCAACATTGAGATGATTTCTTCCATCACCTCATGAGATGGTGCTGATACCCTCACTTCGGCTGCTGAAGTACTTTGCCGTTGTTCTCCCAAGTTGAAATTCAGGACTTGGAAACTTCCCCCGGCATCTATAATCAAATCCAAGGCGCGGTTAATTAAGCCAGCATCTAGCAAATGTCCTTCCATGCGAATGATACGGCTTTCTACCGAGACATTGGCATGAATTTCATCTCTAACTGGCTCTGTCACCCGCAAAGTTAAACATTTAGCCGCACCACCAGCTTTGAGAAATTCCGTCAGTGGTGTTTCCAGCACTTGGAAACCTAAATCTGCAAGGCGGGTCTTCAAAGCTTCACTCGCCTTGTTCATGATCACAATGTTGTCCACATTCACCGCATTACAAGCGAAGTTGACTGCATCGGCTTCAGCAAGGGCGATTCGCTTTTCGGGTGCGACTCGCATTTCAATTAAGCGGTTGGAGTAAGAATCAAAAGCGCCTGGATAGTACAGCAAATAGCCATTTGCTAGGGGACAAAAGCAGGTATCCAAGTGATAGAAACGTTCATCGATGAGTCGCAGAGAGAGAACCTCAATATCCAGCCATTTAGCTAGATAAGGGTGAGAATCTAATTCCGAGCGGAAACCGTATCCCGCCCATAACCAGCGTCCTTCCCGATCCAGGAGCGCATCTCCTGCTCCCTCAAAGGGCAAATCTTTAGGAAGTTCATTAACTGTATAACCATTTTCCTCAAACCATTGTTTGAAGAAAGGCTCCTCTCCCTGACGTTCTTTATGTAAAAAGCGACTGAGGACGACAGTATCCCCTAGTACTAAGCCAGCGTTAGCGGTAAAAACTAAATCAGGCCAACCTTTTTCAGGTGGTACTAAGTCTACAATGGCGTGTTCTTTAAGAATCTCGTGTAGTCCCTGCCACTGTTCCACGGCGCGATCGCGCGATGATTTGTGAATATTCCCTTCCATCCAAGGATTAATCACATAGTCCACGTCGTAGTGGTCAGGAGGACACATTAAAAAGCGAATCCGGGAAGTCATAAAAATCTTACAAGCGTTTTATATGCTACAAGCTTACTTGGAATACAGATTTTCGTTCTTTTTACACTTAGTCAAATCTGCTACTAAATCTCTATCTTTTGATAGTTGAAGGCTTTACAAAGGCTTCGTTACTAATTCTATTACTGGAAGAAGGCAATAACTACAGAAGGTGGCAAAATGACCTCTAACTGGCGGGACTGAGTGTTTCAGTAGTGCTGAGTAAGGAAAGGGGTGGAGGGCAGAGGTTAAACCCTATGCTTAAAAGCACTTGTGCTGGAACAAAGACACATTATGGCTTGTACACTTTCCACTCAACAAAAATTTTCTTTTCCTGAGTAGACGCGATCGCAACTATAGGAGCAATCAGTCACTTAAGCCATGAATCAGAAGTACTTGGGCTACGGAGCGATCGCTAGCTTAGTCTACTCGATAAACCAGACTCAGAATCTTCCACTGTTGCAAAATTGGTGTTTAAACAAACGTTAATGTAACTTTAGTTTCCATCTTATTCGACGGTGTACTTAAGTAACTTCATATAAACTTTATTAAATCTTTTTATTTTTAACATAAGTATTTTATATTTCGATTAATTTATACTATACGATGACAGATAAACAATTGCATTTGGTGTGGTATTTTATTGCTAAAAACTGCATTTTTTTTGAGGCTCATTCTGTGGATATAGAATACTATTAGCTCAAATATTTATAGACAATTTTATCCTGATTAACTGTTAAGCTTTGAGAGATATCTAGGTGTTTATTGGCTAGCTTATACCTGTTATACTAAACACAAATAGTTAGGAAAACAGCAATAAAAAAATTCACTTTTGCTATTAATTTTATAACTGAATGTTATGCGTTAAGTTCTAAGTACTAATTCACATGTTACTTAGAATAAATTTATATAGTAATGACCAATTCCAATTTACTGGTGTTTAATTTGTAGATTATATAACTCCTAATTTTTATCTCTTAGCATATTCGGAGATATTAACTTACTTTTGCCATTAGCAACTGGCTCTTAAACATTTATGAATTGCCTTTTAAAAATGTGGATACAAATATTTTCCTCCAGTGATTCATATTTATCAAATTGGGTGATAACATCTACAATTTGCAATCTCTGGGTTAATCTGAATCTGGTACTTAATCAGCATAAAATAGTTTTGACATTTTGCAATACGTCTTATGAGTAGCATTGAAAGCCAAATGTCTGCTAATAAATCATTATAGCGATCAAAATAAAATTTTACCACAGCTTATTAAGGTTTTGAGGAGATTGAAAACTGCATGAAAAAGCAATTGTCACAGAACTGGTTTATTTCTAAATCTTGGTTCCGTTTTTTAGCCATTATTTTATTAGTAATAGGTGTCTTTTTTCGGTTTGTCAATCTTGACAAAAAACTTTATTGGGGTGATGAAATTTTTTCATCATTACGCATATCTGGGTATATGCAGTCAGAAATGAATCAGCAGTTAAGTGATGGTCGTTTGATCAGCGTAGAAGATTTGCATAAATACCAGTATCCCAATCCTGAAAAAAACACAATTGATACAATTAAAGGGATTATTTTAGAAGACTCACAGATTTTGCCACTATACATTGTGATGAACCGATTTTGGGTACAGTTGTTTGGCAATTCTATAGCAGTAACCAGAAGTTTTTCGGCATTTATTAGTCTGCTCACCTTTCCCTGTATTTATTGGCTATGCCAAGAATTATTTGAGTCTTCCCTAATAGGGTGCATGGCTATCGCATTGGTAGCCGTTTCACCTATTCATGTTGTGTATGCACAAGAAGTACGAGCATACAGTTTATGGATAGTAAGCATTTTAATTTCGAGCGCAGCACTGCTGCGAGCTATGCGCCTTAAAACAAAGGTTAGTTGGTGCATTTATACAGCAACATTATCATTAGGGTTTTATACTCATATATTTTTTACCTTGGTTGCTTTTTCACAGGGAATTTATGTAGTTGTAATCGAACGCTTCCGATTGACTAAAACATCGATTTTTTACCTGATTTCATCGCTTGCGGGGTTTATAACTTTCGTACCCTGGATTTGGATTATTATTAGTAACCCTCAATCCGAAGCAGTGACTTGGGCCAATGTTAAACAAACATTATTTGCATCAGTTACAAGGTGGGCTGGTATCTTTAGTCGTGCCTTTCTTGATTTAGGTGTTAGCCCTAGCGATCCAGGAACAATTAAGATTGCCTTGATTCCTTTTATTTCAATTATTTTAGCTTTAATGCTCTACTCAATTTATTTTCTTTGGCGAAGAACTTCTAAAAAAGTTTGGTTATTTGTATTAACCTTGATTGGCTCTGTAGGGCTTCCTCTATTGATAGTGGATTTTGTCTTGCAAAAGCGATACGCTACTAGCCGATATACACTTCCTTCTGTTTTAGGTATACAGTTAGCTGTTGCTTACCTATTGACCACTAAAATTACGTCTATTTCTCCTAAAGTTTGGCGAAAAAAACTCTGGTCACTTGCAGCATTCATGGTAATTATGGGCGGAATCATATCTTGTACGATCAGTTCTCAAGCGCAGATGTGGTGGAATAAATTTCCAGAAAAATATCAAGCATTTCCTCAAATTGCTAACATTGTTAGTCAAGGCAAAAAACCGCTTTTAATTAGTGATGATAGCATCATTGTACCAATACAACTTCTTAGTCACTTAGTTGATCCAAAAGTGCGATTTCAAATTGTAGAGAAAAATCATTTACCAGAGGTTACTAGTGGTTTTACTGACATATTCTTGTTCAATCCCTCTGATTTCTTAAAAGCTGGAATTGAGAAAATTTATAACTCAAAGTTACGGAAAATAAACGGCTTTCTCTGGAAAATATAGCAGTTACTGCATAGATGATGAGGGGAAAGGGAACCCCATATTTAAAAATAGGGGTTTCAAGTATGGATGCTGATTTATCACACTGCGTGCCTCAAAAATCTTCTTTTTTGTTCTCCATATTTCAAAATACTTACTCTATACCGCATGGGGGAAAGAATCTTGGTTTTCTTCCTTTACCCCTTTCCCCCTTCTCGATAACAAAATCCACCAAAACTAAACCTATAGGCGTATGTAACGGTTAGGAGACTAGAATACGGAACCTAAAATCAGACAGTTGACATTTGAATATCGCTCGTAGGTTAAAAATTAATGTCAATTAGCCTAAGAAGTGGCACAATTAGAGCCAAAATATACTTTAATTAAACGCAATCTTAAGTATATAGTTATACTGTTGCCACTTATGTCATCGCCCCTTGAGCGCCCACTAAAATTTGAAATCAGGCTGCCATCTTCCCATCCTCAGTTATTAGAAGGGCTAGATATATGGCTGCGCTTAGGTTTGATATCTGATACCCAAGTAAGGCAGCTATGCCGAGAGTTTCTAGTGTGTACGGTGGTGTTGCAACCCCAGCCTGAATCTAAAACAAAGGTAGCGTTTGTCACTTCCGACCCCGTGCAGCAGTTGCCCGTAGCAGCTTTACAATCTAGTAGCCGTAGACAACCGCAACAAAAACCAGCTAAACCCAACTTTATCAGCACAATGTTGCAGTCCTTGGGGGCAGAACTGAGTGTCCGTTGGTTGCTTTTTCTAGGGGTATTTCTGGTAGTTGTATCCTCTGGGGTACTGGCTGCTAGTCAGTGGGAGAGGTTTCCCGCCTCTGGACAGTATGGAGTTTTATTTGCTTATACTTTGAGTTTCTGGGGATTAAGCTTCTGGGCGAATCGGCAAAGCAATCTCAGATTAACGGCTCAGACATTGTTGATTGTCACCCTTTTGTTAGTGCCAGTAAACTTTTGGGCAATGGATAGCTTTCGGTTGTGGCAAAATCCTGTGGATTGGATTGTAGTTGCGATCGCTTGCCCTACTCTCACTGCTATAACTGTTTTACTCTCCAAAAATCGGGCTATTTTTGCCAATTTACATAGTAGCAAATTACCTCTAGCAAATATTCTGGGGCTGAGTTATCTGCATTGGGGTTGGCAATTAAAAGGATTTCCCTTGATTGCCGTTTATGTGGCAATGATCGGCACAACTATCATTACCGTTTATCATAATCTTCACCAACAGCCTAATTCTATAAGTGAGGAAGATAGGCGCGAGCGCAGTAGCTTAAATATTACCTTGTCTGCTGCTGTAATTATTTATGCTTTGATAGTGCTGTTAGTGCGGGCGATTTTTGTGGCTGGGGTAGATGTCACGCAGTTGGGGCTAGCCATTGGCATTTGCGGTTGGTTGGTAACTTGGTTGGTACAGCGGGGATGGGAGAGGGCAGGGAGCAGGGGGC
>NZ_WBKL01000099.1:0-6834 GCF_015714705.1 Nostoc sp. NZL
TGTAAGGACGGATACCTACTAGACGGGCAATTTCAAATTGCCGCAACATGAAGCCAATCAAACCGAAGGCTCCGTGCAGGGCGACGAATGGCCACAAACCACCCAATTGGAACCAACGGGTGAGGTTGCCTTGGGCTTCTGGTCCCCACAACAGCAATAGGGAATGTCCCATGCTGTCGGCGGGGGTGGATACTGCTACTGTCAGGAAGTTAGCACCTTCTAGATAGGAGGAGGCTAATCCGTGGGTGTACCAAGAGGTGACGAAGGTGGTACCGGTCAGCCAACCGCCTAGTGCTAGGAAGGCGCAGGGGAACAATAGTATCCCTGACCAACCTACGAATACGAAGCGATCGCGCTTGAGCCAGTCGTCTAGAACGTCAAACCACCCTCTACTGGGGGCGCGTCCAACTGCGATGGTCATCGGACTAAAATCCTCTTTTTTTACTAAAATTGCAACGTTTCTAAGGCAGGGCGGAGAGCCAGTGTAACCGACTGCCGTGAGGAATTAACGTTTTTTTTTGACAATCTCAACAGCGTGAAAGCAACTGAGATTCTGAGAGCTTGCTGATTAATTAAATCAGCATTTCTCTTTCTTTATGCCATTACACGTACCATCGGCTAGTAATCTAGCTTGTGGTAACTTAATGATTCTTAACTTATCACACTAGTCAGGGTTTTTGCCTGATACACAGAAGCAAATCAGGTATGAAACACGAACCTTATAAATAATATGAATATCAGAAATTTTACAATTTGACACAACTTTTCTCAGAAATCTAACAAAATTTAGTCAAGATGGACGTAGGTGGGTAACTCATTCCCAAGATGTGAAAAACAGGCAGGGGAAGGGGAGCAGAGTGAAAAGGGAGAAAGAATTTTTGTCAGCGATTGAGTAAAGAAATTATATAACGTGCTCTAGCAAATTATATGGGTAGCAAGAACTAGGGAGAAGCGCAGTTGAGTTTTTGTCAACAATGTTTGGTAAAATGTGGATGGTTACTTCACCGCCACGGTCGTTGATACACCTCTAGAAAAACTATGTGAAACGTTAGACAACGGGAAAGGAAGTTGGCAAATCTTGACTAATACAAATAGCCTAAGTGGTTTGTCCCATAGTGCAAGCAAGCCATCATCATCCGGGACAGTAAAATTTGTAGGGTACAGGGTAAAAATTTATCGTCTGCGGTAAAGTATCCCGTGGACTTAAAATATAGCTCTCAATGCCTCCTAAGCAATCGCCGGATTGGCACAGAGAGCCACCACTTTATGCAAGAGCATTCAGTGTGCGAGTATGTCACAGCGAGTATCTCACGGGCAATGGTAGTTCAATGACGGCATCAACAACGATTAACAAAGGCGATCGCCTCCTGCATCAAAATGTTCTCGGTTCTCGTCGGTTCAGTAACTACTGGTGGGCAACTATCGTTACGCTGGGAGCAAGCGGCTTTTTATTAGCTGGGATATCCAGTTATTTAAAAGTTAATTTACTCATAGTTTCTGATCCAACTCAACTGGTATTCATCCCCCAAGGATTGGTGATGGGGTTATATGGCACTGCTGGCTTGCTATTAGCCACATACCTGTGGCTAGTAATCTTATTGGATGTAGGTGGCGGTTACAACGAATTTAATCAGGAGACTGGCACAATCAAAATATTCCGTTGGGGATTTCCTGGCAAAAACCGCCGAATTGAGATTGATAGCCGCATAGAAGATGTGCAATCTGTGCGAATAGCAGTCAAAGAAGGTCTTAATCCCATTCGTGCACTCTATCTACGCATTAAGGGTCGGCGAGATATACCCTTAACACGGGTTGGACAACCGTTATCTTTAACAGAGTTGGAAACAGAAGGCGCAAAATTAGCCCGCTTTTTGGGAGTGTCATTAGAAGGACTTTAATTTGGTATGGGGCATTGGGCATTGGGAATGGGGGATGAAGAAAAATAAATAATGTTTTGTTTGCTCCCTCATGAACCGCTACCTCCTCATCTTTCCCCACTTTCCACTCCCCAATGCCCCTCAAAACGATAAGATACTCTGGTTAAATCAGTAACTGGCAATGCGGTTAAAAATTTCACAATTTTTGCTTTCTCTTGTGATCATCAGTGCCTTGATGTTGGGAGGATGTTCAACACAGCAAGTCGCTTCTAATACTTCTTCTCCAACCTCGACAGCTACCTCGACCACAAGCGAGGCTGGTACTAAGACAACTACTGAAGCAACATCTGTATCTCAAACTAGTAGTGAGAGTATTCCTGGAATAACAGATTTACCAAGGCTCGAAGGTAAGGCTACTGTGGTGCTCACGGTTAAAGGCTCACCGATTACTATCGAAGTAGACGGTACTGATGCCCCCATAACAGCTGGCAACTTCGTAGATTTAGTGCAAAAGGGTGTGTACGATGGTTTAGCTTTCCATCGAGTTGTGCGCGACCCCCAACCGTTTGTAGTTCAAGGGGGCGATCCCCAAAGCAAAGACCCGAAAGTTCCAGCAGATAGACTGGGAACCGGTAGCTATATTGACCCAAAAACGGGAAATGCTCGCTACATACCTTTAGAAGTTAAGGCTAAAGGTTCAGATACTCCGACTTACAATAAACCATTTGATGCTACTTCTCAACCTGTCGTATTGCCCCATAAGCAGGGTGCAGTAGCGATGGCGCGATCGCAATCACCAGACTCCGCTTCTGCCCAGTTTTACTTTGCTTTAGCGGATCTAGCCTTCTTGGATGGTAACTACGCCGTGTTTGGCAATGTCACTCAAGGTCTTGATGTAGTGAACAAAATTCAGCAAGGCGATCGCATTGACTCTGCTAAAGTTACCCAAGGTGCTGAAAATCTGAAAACACCAGGGCAGTAGACGAGCAGAGGGAGAATAACTACTCTGACAATTCAGTCCATGTGGAAAAGTCCACGAAAAACCTAACCCCCTTCCCGACGGGGAAAGGGAGAAAATTCAAAGTCTCTCTCCTTTTAGGAGAGAGATTTAGAGAGAGGTTTTACAGATACCGTGAAAAGTCAGAACAATTATTAACTCCTAAATTAGTGAAGGTTTGTGTTACTGGTATTGGTCTAGTTTCTGCCTTGGGTGGAAGCTTAGAGGATAGCTGGCAAAATTTACTAGCAGGTAAATCTGGAATTAGTTTGCATCAACCATTTCCAGAACTGAAACCACTTCCTCTAGGCTTAATTGGTGAACAACCATCTGAATTGACATTGTTAACTCAGATGGTTGTTGCTTCTGCTTTGCAAGATTCTGGGTTAGTCTCACCTTTAGCTGATTGTGCTGTAGTCATTGGATCGAGTCGCTCTTATCAAGCGTCTTGGGAAATTCTGGCGCGGCAAATGTATGAAGAAGCGACGAATTTGCCCGTGTCCTCTTTTGGAAATTGGCTAGATACATTACCTCACATGAATGCGATCGCAGCTGCAAGACAAATCGGTGCATCAGGTATAGTTTTGGCACCGATGGCTGCTTGTGCAACTGGAATTTGGGCGATCGCCCAAGCAGCTTTGCTTATACAAACTGGGCAATGTCAACAGGCGATCGCTGGCGCAGTAGAAGCACCAATTACACCCCTAACTTTGTCTGGGTTTCAGCAGATGGGTGCTTTGGCAAAAACTGGGGCTTATCCCTTTGATTTGCACCGGGAAGGCTTAGTGTTGGGCGAAGGCGCAGCTGTGTTTGTCTTAGAATCAGCAGAGTTGGCAAAGCAGCGTCAAGCAAAAGTGTATGGTGAAATTCTCGGTTTTGGCTTAACTAACGACGCATATCATAGTAATTCACCAGAACCAGAGGGGAAAAGTGCGATCGCTGCCATCAAACAATGTCTAGAACGTAGTTGCCTGACACCAGCCGATATTGATTATATTCATGCTCATGGCACAGCTACCCAGCTAAATGACCAGATGGAGAGCATGGTCATCCAGCATTTGTTTCCCCAAGGCGTGGCAGTTAGTTCTACAAAAGGAAGCTCAGGTCATACACTAGGAGCATCTGGAGCCTTAGGCGTGGCTTTTTCTCTCATGGCATTAAAGCATCAAATAATACCACCTTGTGTAGGATTGCAGCAGCCAGAATTTGATTTGGAAATCGTTAAGGCAGCACGTCTCAGTAAAATTAGGCAAGTGCTATGTTTGAGTTTTGGCTTTGGGGGGCAGAATGCAGCGATCGCGTTAGCAGGGTAGAAACTTGTGAGTTTAACTATCTCACCGACATCATATATAAGTTTTAATTAAGCATTTGCTCCTGATGTAGAAACATCCTGTTTTTGCCTCTATAGCAGGATATAAAACATAAAACTGTAACAAAAACTACAAAACTCCTATTTTCTCAAAAAAAAGGATAAGCTAGTTACAGATCATATCCGGTTCGTAAAGATACCGTGATTAGGAGAAAATCTTATGATTTCAAAATCGCTGTTGCTGCCAGAACCTGCTTCTCCAGCGCATATATGCCCATTTGACCAAGCCTGTAGCTACTTAGAAGCGGCAGCTAAAGAATTAAATTTAAATCAGGGTGTGCTGGAAATTCTTAGCCACCCGCGTAAGGTTGTCACGGTTTCCATTCCCGTGAAATTAGATGATGGAGAAATACGGGTTCTTGCTGGACATCGCGTGCAGCACTCTGATGTTTTAGGTCCCTACAAAGGCGGAATTCGTTACCATCCGGCTGTGACACTACGCGAAGTATCCGCTCTAGCAATGCTGATGACCTGGAAATGTGCTTTGTTAGGTATTCCTTACGGTGGTGGGAAAGGTGGTATTCCCATAGATCCAAAACGCTACAGTGTTGGCGAATTAGAGCGAATCACCCGCCGTTATATCAGCGAGTTGATTAAAGATATTGGGCCTGCCGTAGATATTCCTGCCCCAGATATGGGTACTTCTGCCCGTGAGATGGCTTGGATGATGGACACTTACTCTGTGAATGTCGGTCATGCGGTACCAGGGGTTGTAACTGGGAAACCACTTTCTATTGGTGGTTCCCTGGGAAGGGAAATGGCAACCGGACGTGGCGTGATGATTATTGTCCGTGAGGCGCTGGCACAGCAAGGTAAATCTTTGGCAGGAGTGCGAGTAGCGATTCAGGGTTTCGGTAACGTTGGTAGTGCCGCAGCAGAATTACTACATCAAGCAGGCGCAAAAATTATCGCTGTTTCAACAGGTGCTGGGGGAGTATTTTCCGAAGTCGGTCTTGATATTCCCAAGTTGAAAGTCTACGCTGCTGAAAATCGCAAGAGTATTATGGGCTTCCCCCAATCTGTACCAATTAGCAATGCAGATTTATTAACTTTATCCTGCGATGTCTTAATACCAGCCGCTTTGGAAAACCAAATCACTGAAGAAAATGTGAATCAGGTGCAGGCGCAAATTGTAGCAGAAGCGGCTAACGGCCCGGTTACTCTTGAGGCTAACTTAGTGTTAGAGGCGCGGGGCGTGACAGTGCTACCGGACATCTTGGCGAATGCTGGGGGCGTGGTAGTCAGTTATTTGGAGTGGGTGCAGGGTCTTTCCTACGTATTTTGGGATGAGGAGCGCGTTAACCGCGAAATGGAGCATTTGATGGTACAAGCTTACCATCGAGTAATTCAGCAGTCGGAGGTGCGCCAAATTCCTCTGCGATTAGCAGCTTACACTTTAGGGGTGGGTAGAGTGGCGCAGGCGCTGACTGACAGAGGCCTTTATCCTTAAGATTTAGGCATACACAGCAGTTTTTAATTGAATAGACCACAGATGTAGGGGCACAATATATTGTTGTGCCCTTATATCTTATGAATAGCCAGTGTTTCTGTTAAGCGATCGCTAAAAAATAACTAGTACTAAACGTCTTCGATATCACAATAATAAGCTTAGTATATATAGCAAGCAAACTCAAAAAAAGGCGTTATTAATTCTTCAAGCAACTTTTTGACTATTCACGCGTTTTTTTGCAACACAACTTTCTTCACCAACGTCATTTATTAGAAATGCGACTTATACCGATTACCTGTGAGGTTGCTCCAGAACTTGGGGCTTTAGTTCCAAGTTTAACTAAGGTTGATTTTGTGCAGTCTCCCAAAGAATTGGTATTAGTAATTATTATTTTTAGACTGAGAAGTTTGGTTATGATCACGTTTTTTGACTGGCGAAAACCTTTAGCGATAACTGCAACGCTTTCGTTGACACTGACGGCATATCCTGCTGGTTCTAATATTCCTACATCACTCCAGCATTCAAGTAAATACCAACTTGTACAGGCCCCAGATAACTGCCGTCGAGTTGAGACTAATGGTGATAATCTCAATATCCGGTCTAGTCCAGATGGTGCAATTATTGGAACATTGCGTAATTACTCACTTGTAATTATTGAAAATACCAATTATTCAAATAGTTGGGTACCTATATCATCGCCGCAGTCTGGCTATGTATCTGCCGCTTATCTCAAGCCATGTGGGCAGCCAATACCTCCTTCACAAACAACTTCTCAAACAGATAATTGTCGCAAAATTTTTGTGGGAGGAGTTCTACGTGTAAGGCAAGCACCCTCTATTAACAGTCCTATTCTTGGAGTTCTACAAAGTGGTCAGCAAGTAACAATTAAAAATCGTGGAAAAGATGGTTGGGTACCAATTTCAGGGAGCATCTCACCTTTGCAAATACAGGTATAATTTTGGGAAAAAAGTTACACTGGCAACAAGAGCGGCAAGTGCAATTACTATGAACCCTGAAGACTTCAAACGTTTGGAAACCTGTTTGCAGGAAGCAGCAGAAATTCTTTATCGGAATACGCCAACAGAAGAGTTGACAAGCTTTGAGAGTATAGAAAAAGCAGTAAGGACAAAGATGCTAGAGC
>NZ_WBKL01000149.1:0-2971 GCF_015714705.1 Nostoc sp. NZL
GCCCCCTGCCCCCTGCCTCTATAGCGATGGTATATTTTTTATTTGGAAGTCCCTTAACTGAACTGTATTGTTTTTTATCCCCCTATTCCCATGATTGAAATTCATCAATGGCGCTACGAATTAAGGAAGTTATTTGAGCGCGACGGGTTTCAAAGTTTGCGGCGATGTAAATCAGCAGGATGCCAACTAGCAAGCCAACAATCCATTTTAAAAAGGAGTACTGCAAGCTGAAAATTACCGATTGATAGATTGTAGTGATTAAAAAAGTAGCTGTACCAATGTAGAGAAAAGCCCGCACTCGCAAAGCTAATCCGGCAAAGATGGCGATGAGGCTGAAAATTCCCGGTATCCAGGCTGTATCTTGATTAAATAAAATTGCCCATCCACAAATTAAACCACTACTTAGTACTCTCAGAATATGGCGAGCTGCTTTGTACTCTGGTAACCTCAGTTGGGTATCTACTTGAGCAATATAAAGCAGTGATAACCCAATTGGCGTTACATACCATAAAACATCAGTCAGGCGTAAGGAATCAAACCATCGGAAAAGTGCCCAATCAATCAACGCCACACTGACATAGGTAAAACGGATGTTTTCACCCACCTTTGCGAGAAAGATGTAGAATCCAGCTGCGAGTACCAAGGTAATGGGGTAAGTTTGCAGTCTGGTTTCCCATAGAATTATCAATGGAATGATGTAGGCGGCTTGCTGCCAAGGTCTTTTAGACCAACCCCAATTTTCCCAAGGTAGAATGTACAGAAAATAGGCTACCACACAGGCGATCGCACCGTTCCAAGGAACTAACGGCCCCGCCCAAAATTGTCCCACTGCTGTCTCGCGCCAATAAACCCTCATCCCGGCTACCTCTAATAAGCCGAGATAAACCCACATTTCGGCTATTGTGATTCCTCCGAAGATGCTGGGGGAAGTGCGCGAATTTCGTCCCTGAAAGATGGCATAGCGAATTAAAAATACCCCAGTTGCCAATCCCACTAAACGGTTAACTCCAATGGGAAGAGGAATGGCAGCCATTAATAAGCAGCTACTCCAAGCCCAATGAATATGGGCAATTCCTTTCAGTTCTTGAGGAGTCAGGCGTAAGTAGCTTACCAGCCAAGGCGACAGGATACGGTAAGCATACATAATACTGGCACCAAGGGCAGACATGGCAATCAATCCATCACCTAATGCTCCTCCTGAAACTTGTAACATTTGATAGAACAAAAGTTCATAGGCAGAAATTGATACGCCAATTATTCCTAAGTACAGCAGGGGTTTAAAGCTCTCGCGCCGTCGCCCTACGCCAATAATAATTAAAGCTACACCCAAGGAATACAAACCAGTCCACTCGGTGAAAGTGTTCACACGCAGTAATACACTAAAGGCACCATAAATTAATGGCAAAATATGAAAACTGCTAGGAAGCCTTTCTAACTGATGTCGTCGTCGCCACCACTCGCCGACAAGTTGAGCGATTAAACCTAAAGCGATATTTGCGATCGCTATCTTAACAGTTGAGTGTTCCCCAAATCCCAGCCCTTGGGCAATCAACAATTCTAAACACCAACCGATGCCATAAAATGCCCAATTTGTCGGTTCGCGCCAACTGCGATAAACAATGGCTACCAAGGTAATTTTAGTGGCAGCTAAGTATAAAAATCCAGAAGTAATAAACCCTGAGTAAATCAGTACTGAGTGCAGCGTCAAACCCAACAACTCAAAACCACACAATGCGATCGCCCATTTATCGCTGGCGGCTGCATATATAACTGCTAATTCGTTACTGCGTTGGCTCAAAACTGTCCGCGCTAACCATAGACTTAGGGTTGCGATCGCTCCTACGACAAACCAACCTGCTAGCGAGAGGCGAGGTAAGCCAGGTACACCTACCCATAGCAGCGCCACAATGAAACTCAAAAGAAATCCTTCTGTAATTACCGCAGATATTTGGTTTCGCAAATAGCGCGTATTGGCGAACATCAATCCCGTACCCACAGCCAAACCGATTAATCTGGTTTCTGGTAGCTGTAAAGTAAGTAACTGAGCAACTCCTACAGTCAAGACACTCAAGTAACGGGTAGTAGTCCGACGTTCTGTAGTTGTGCAATTGGCAACACCCGTGAGAGCTATAGGCGTAACTAGCCATAAGGCTCCCCAATAAGCTTGGCTATCAGCTATGCCATACCAAGATGATTCTGCATTCATCCACAATAGGAAAAAACTAGCGGCGGCTAGTCCTAAACCGATATCCCATGCACTACGTTGCCATAGTCCTTCTTTGACGCTAAATCGCCATTCTGCAACCATCAGAGCTAATAAAATACTTGCCCAGACTTGTTGACTTAGGGTTGGTTCCAGCCAATTAATGGTAGAGCAAAATGTCAGCACTCCCATGATGTGAGTTAGATATACCAGCGGAAGAGAGGAGGAGCGGCGTTGAGTGACGAATGCCAGAGTGATGGTGGAAAATAGCAAATTTAGCGATCGCAATGTGGGATTGACTATAGCGATCGTTGTTAAAAAAGTTCCAAATAAGAGGGTGAGAAGTTCACCAAATTTAGCCAATTCTCGCTTTTCGGTGCGATGCAGGCTATCTGTGAGCGCCACCATCAAAATTACGTAGGGAAATAAAGCTATACTCAGCAATGCCCAAGGTTCATTTTGAGAATTGGTGAGTTGGGTGCCAGTTGCGATCGCTAATTTCTGGAAGCTATCAGGTACTAATCGCCAACCTAGCCAAATCGTCTGTAAGCCGATGACAAAAACAGCCGCGAAGTCAGCCTTTAAACTGTACCGCTGCAAGCGACTTCCCACAAACCACAAACCCAAACCACTTACAGCTATTGCTTGCCAAGGATAATTTGCTACCGAAACCAGCCAACCTAAGAAGAGAAGAATTCCACCGAGTTTTTCCCAGAGTAAGAGGGATGAGGGGGATGGGGGAGATGGGGAGGATGAGGGAGATGAGGG
>NZ_WBKL01000182.1:0-1631 GCF_015714705.1 Nostoc sp. NZL
TGTCCCCCCATCTCCCTCATCTCCCCACTCCCCGCCCTCATAAATTAGCAGTAAGCTATTTGAGGGCGTTTTTCATAATCTATATAATGGCAACTATTAACGACAACTACCTGAAACTGAAAGCAGGTTATCTGTTTCCAGAAATTGCTCGCCGGGTGAATGCCTTTGCAGAAGCGAATCCTGATGCTAAAATCATCCGGCTGGGCATTGGCGATGTTACCGAACCTCTGCCGGAGGCTTGCCGCACAGCTATGATTAAAGCTGTGGAAGAGATGAGCGATCGCAATACCTTTAAAGGCTACGGGCCAGAGCAAGGCTACGCTTGGTTGCGGGAGAAAATTGCCACTCACGATTTCCAAGCACGGGGAGCCGATATAGATGCTTCCGAAATCTTTATCTCCGACGGTTCCAAGTGCGACACCGGAAACATTCTGGAAATCTTTGGTCATGACAATATAATTGCCGTTACTGACCCAGTTTACCCTGTGTATGTAGACACTAACGTGATGGTGGGGAATACGGGAGATGCCAACGATAAAGGCGAGTTTGAAGGCTTAGTTTATCTACCAATTACGGCTGATAACAACTTCACTGCCGAGATTCCCTCCAAAAAAGTAGATTTAATCTATCTCTGTTTTCCCAATAACCCCACTGGTGCAACTGCAACCAAGGAATATTTAAAAGCATGGGTAGACTATGCCAAAGCTAATAACTCGATTATTTTCTTTGATGCAGCCTACGAAGCTTATATTACCGATCCGTCGATTCCGCATTCAATTTATGAAATTGAAGGTGCAAGGGAAGTTGCGATCGAGTTTCGTTCCTTCTCCAAAAATGCAGGTTTTACAGGAACTCGTTGCGCGTTAACTGTTGTACCGAAGACACTCACAGGAAAAGCCGCCGATGGTTCCGATGTGGAACTGTGGAAACTGTGGAATCGCCGCCAGTCCACCAAGTTTAATGGTGTTTCTTACATCGTCCAACGGGGAGCCGAAGCGGTTTACTCCGAAGAAGGACAGGCACAAATCAAAGGATTGGTTAGTTTCTATTTAGAAAACGCCAAAATTATCCGCGAAAAACTCACAGCCGCCGGATTATCAGTTTATGGTGGCGTAAATGCACCTTACGTCTGGGTGAAAACGCCTAATGGTTTATCCAGTTGGGAATTCTTTGATAAGCTGCTGCAAACTGTCAACGTTGTGGGGACACCTGGTTCTGGCTTTGGTGCTGCGGGTGAAGGTTACTTCCGCATTTCGGCGTTTAACAGCCGGGAGAATGTCGAAGAGGCGATGAAGCGGATTGCCGAGAAGTTTAAAGTGTAAGGCGATCGCTTTTGTTAAACTCATTCTATTAGTCTAAAGGTTACGGTGGGCTGTATTATCCACCGCAACCTGATAGATAATTAGGTTCATCCGTTACTTTTATGGAGAATTAATAGAAAAGTGCCAGTTTAATAAACTGCGTAATCGAAAATTGCTAAAATTACGAAAGCCATACCCAAGTCTTTTAATTAACTTGAGTTTATTATTAATTCCTTCTACAGTACCACTGGTAGTTCTGCCATCAAAATAACCGACTATTTCCCCAAACCATCTCACCATTGTCCCTAGACTTTTCGGAAAGTATGAACG
>NZ_WBKL01000191.1:0-2971 GCF_015714705.1 Nostoc sp. NZL
CGTTTCTCTCCCACCCTTTTTATGATTATCATTATTGTATTGTTTTCTGAATAGGTATACTACACAATAATTGTTAAAGGTCAGGATGCTTTAAGGCTGACAAGATAATATTTTTAACCTCTAATTTCTTTTGATTTGCGTTCTCTCCTATCGCTTTTAGTCTAAACTCCAGTGATGACCCTGATACGAGAACGTTACTTACCTTCCTATTTGAATTAGACGGAGCAGAGGTTATCACCGCTGCTTCAGCAGGCGAGGCTCTAGAAATATTGTTATTGTTTAAACCAGACATTCTGATTAGTGACATTTATTTGCCAGATGAAAACGGCTGCTCACTGCTCATGAAGCTCAGAAATCTGGAAGAAAAGCGAGGGAGAAAGATTCCAGCTATTGCTCTGACGGCATCTGCTTTGGACGAAGACCGTAATCGTGCATTATTAGCAGGTTATGATATATATCGGTGTAAGCCGATAGACTTAGACGATTTAGCTTCTATGGTTGCTACTTTGGCTGGACTCGAACAATACGTTTGACATATTTGGATGCAACAAGGCAGAAGCCAGTAAGTAAGAAAGCTTTAACTCAATTCAGTAGACCGAAAAGTTCTGTGATGCCTTTGGCGGGCATAGCCATAGCTTTATGATAGATACCTGTCAATACAGTTCGCATAAGGTTTTTTGATGAAAGTTATAGATCACAAAGACGCGATAAATCGCCGTCTTTACAATAATCAGTCCTTTGTAGAGATGGCAATTTATCACGTCTCTTTCCTTAACCAAACCGGATTGAGATACCTCACCGTAAGTTTCTAGTATCGATGCCGACAGCACGATCACTGTTTGTAATTAAACCAAAATCAATCTTTTGACTCATCCCACGGCTACAAAAACATCGCTTGTCTTTTCGGGAAGCTCCTGCGATCGCTAGTTTTCATAAAAAGCCGTGCGGAAATTTTAGTCATTAGTCATTAATGACTAATGACTAAAATGACTAAATTTAAGCAGCCCAAAAAATCGGGGCAGGTTCCACACCCGCCCCGACATCTGATATACTGCGCCCAACGGCTGTTGCTACAGGCTTTAAACTATCAACTAAATGCACCATATCTTCTAAAGAAAGTGCTTGACGGGCATCAGAAACAGATTTTTCTGGTTCTGGATGACATTCAATAATTAATCCATCTGCACCGCAAGCGATCGCAGCCCTAGCCACAGGTGCTACAAGTTCCCGTTTGCCGACAGCATGGGAAGGATCTACAATCACAGGCAGGTGGGTTATTTGCTTGAGTGCTGCCACTGCCCCTAAATCTAGGACATTGCGAGTGTAATCATCAAAGCTGCGGATACCTCTTTCGCACAACACCACATCAGGATTACCGTGGCTGAGGATATATTCAGCAGCCATGACGAATTCTTCAATTGTCGCTGCTAAACCACGTTTGAGTAGTATTGGTTTACCAGCTTGTCCCAAAGCTTTGAGCAAGTCGAAGTTTTGCATATTGCGGCTACCAACTTGAAGCATATCAGCGTGGGCGGCAACTACTTCAATTTGGGAAATTGACATCACCTCGGTGACAACTGGCATATTGTAATGCGATCGCACCCTTGCCAAAATCTCCAATCCTGACTCTCCCATACCCTGGAAAGCGTAGGGAGATGTGCGGGGTTTGTAGACACCGCCACGCAACCCTTGCACGGATGCAGTAGATAACTTTTGGGCGACTATCTCCATTTGTTCTAGGCTTTCAACAGTGCAGGGGCCGCCGATAATTACCAGTTCTTCGCCCCCGAAAGCGACTTTTTTTGAGATTTTAACAATTGTCTGGTGATTCCGATGGGATTGTGCGGCAAGTTTGGCATTAATCATGGTTCTATTCTCCTAAAAATTAAGTATTGGGTACTATTTTGCGATAATAAAAAAGCCCGGAACCTTTGATAAGTTCCGGGCGCGTTCTGATTCATCGGCATGACGCTATTTACCCGGAACTTACTCTGGGCCAAAAGTAAAAGCTATAAAACCAGTTACTGAAATAAGTCATGATGATGAAATTCTCCTTAAAAAAACAAAAACCGCAGAGTCACCTCTGCGGTTCACCGGGCGGTTTCCATTAGGAAACTCAATTCACTCCCGGTGAACCACCCTAAACCAAAAATAAAAGTAGGAGTTTGTCTTAAGCATTTGCGGGGCTTTTGCTGGAAAACGTAAAAACTATACCTATGTAAGGTAACATTAACAGGAAGAGTAGGCGGTGTCAAGACCCCCACAAAACATAAAAAAGCGATAGACTCAGTACAACTGTGGGAGTCAAGACCAGTAACCAGAATTGAGAAGTTAAAATATATAATTCTCCTGACTTGTCATCTCATCTTGCGAAAGCTTATTGCAAACAATTGATGATCGCCATACATTATTCTTGCCTAAGTCCTCATTGACCAGATCAACTTTTTAGGATCATTCAGTTTCATTATGCCCAGTTCCAAAATCTTAGCCCAATCTTTCGACTATTATGGAGTTTACCCCTGCCCAGTCTGTCGGATAGGTAAGATTTCTCACATGCCATTGATGGAAGCTATGGCTTGTGACTTTTGCCAAGAGATTTTTACAGTTAACTTAGAACTACAGCAAATCAAGATGCCTTCTAGGCAACCACCCTTAATTTGGCGGTGGAATGGGTTTAGTTGGACAGAAGGCCAGTTGGAAGGTGTGGAATTAGGTTGGGGTTATGGACTAGCAGCAGCAGTTTTTGTAATTCTTCCCACTACTCTAATTGGCATAGTAGCTTACTATTTTCCTGCTAATCTCAAAGAACCCATTACCTGGATGCCATATATTTGGACTATATTAACTTTCTTATCACATTTATCAATTATTGTTTGGATTGTGATTGAAATTTATCAAATTCCGGTTTCAGCATATTTGAGAGCGATCGCGCGATGGAGAAATGGGGAGATGGGGAGATGAAGAAGCAGGG